>CAKQKN010000028.1 GCA_934249215.1 uncultured Clostridia bacterium | reverse complement strand
ATAGAAAATAGTTTAATGGCGGCGGCAACTTTTTTAAGTTGCCGCCATATTTTACTAAAAATGTCTTTTAAGCGGCAAGCAGTATGCGCTTTTTGTAGTTCTCAAAATTTCTGAAACCGAATGCGTTACGTTTTAATACCTTTTGTTTTTTCCTTCCGTAAAACCGTTAGAATACGGAACCCTGAATGATTCCGTTATTCCCCAAAACCAACGACGATAGGCTTTCGTGCAATCTTCAAATTCCGGTATTTCTAAACTTTCTACCAATTCAATCTATTGCTTAAAACGCCGAACACCTTCATCATAATCGGTTACGAAGGCTCTTCTTCGGAATGGGAAAGGGTAACCGACGGAGAAACGGTTTGTAATTCTGAATGTAGAATTCATTTTGACAATTAAATTTGATTGTTTTATGATTGAAAAGGGGTTGTTTCGGCGGCTCCTTTTTTATTGCGAAATATGCGATAACGGGCTTATATGGCGGGATCTTGGTTGCGTTAAAAGTGCGGGGCGTGAGCCCCGCACTTTTGTAGGAAGAAAATGTTTCGAGTGTGGCACCAAAGTGCCTGGATCCCTCGAATGCCCGTCAAGGAAGCAAACTCGGAATGACGGAAAAGAAGCCGAGTAAAAATGTCAGGCTCGGGATGACGAGAGAGGCTTTGCGGGTTCTACGTGTTATTTGTTCATGTAAACCGACGGTTTGAGAATGCCGATTTCGGGAAAGTTGCGATAACGTTCGTTGTAATCGAGCCCGTAACCGACCACGAAATAGTCGTCGATCGAAAATCCTTTATATTCGGGAGTGATGGGCACTTCTCTTCTTTCTTCTTTGTCGAGAAGCGCGCAGATCTTTACGGAAGCGGGACCGCGTGCGAGAAGATTCTTTTTAAGGTAGGTGAGAGTGTATCCGCTGTCCACGATATCTTCGACGATGACGACGTGTTTTCCCTCGATCGACTTGTCGAGATCTTTGATCATTTTGACTTCGCCGGAAGATTTGGTTTTGTTTCCGTAACTCGAAACGGCGATAAAATCGCATTCGACGGGTATGGCCATAGCCCTGATAAGGTCTGCGTAAAACAAAGTGCTGCCCTTTAAGATGCAGATCATAAGCGGGGTTTTGCCTTCGTAATCCGCCGAAAGGGTTTCTCCGAGTTCTTTTACTCTTTCCTTAAGCTGACTTTCCGTAATGAGAATTCGTTCAAGATCGTTATGCATTTAAGACTTCTCCTGTTTTTCGAACGTTCGGCGTGCAAATGATTTTTGCGACGTTTCGCGTGTTATTATCGATTTTTATTTTTTCTCCGATATCGATCGGGCAAACGGCAAAAACCTCGTTGCCGTCTTTTTCGGCAATCAGCGGAAAGCCCGCCGAAACCCGCGATTCGATCTTTTTGTCGCCGAAATATTTTTTGAGTTTTTTCGTTTTTCCGCCGAAAGATTTTATCGTATCTCCGTCGCGTTTTGCCCTGATAACGGTGTTATAAGGCAGTTTGTCGAGATCGAAGCATAAATTTTCGGGCGTGTAGCGGTCGATTTTTTCGATCGTCAGAATAAAAGATCCGAATGAGAAAGTTCCGAGCCCGAAAGGAATTTCAGGAAGCGTTTCGCCGCGGTCGTGCGTGAAAGCGACGCCGTTATGCGTGCGGTATGCTTTCAGCCCGTTTTTAAGGCAAACGACCGCGCCGCAATCCGAATTTCTGAGTTTGCACAGCGCGTCGAGATGCACGCTTTCGTAATCGACGGTGAAACCGTGATCTTTCATCACGATAAGGCAGGCTCTTCGGAAAAGTACGTCGTCGCAAAAAAGAACGCAACCCTTCGAAACGTATTTTTCGGCAAGACGGTCGAGAAACTCGTCCTCTTCGCGAAGAATTTTCGAAAAACGCAAAGTCGCCTTTTCCGCCGTGGGAAATCTTTCTTCGATCGCGGGAATAATGATGTTCCTTAAATAATTTCGGGAGTATTCGTCCGAAAAATTGGTTTCGTCCGTAACGTATTCGAGTTCGTTTTTTGCGGCGTAAGCGTCGATTTCTTCCTTTGTCGTTTTAAGAAGCGGGCGGATTATCTTGCCGTTTAAAGCTCTTTCGCCGATTCCGCAAACGCCCTTTGCGGACGAGCCGCGGAACAGATTGAAAAGAGTCGTTTCGAATGCGTCGGACGCGTGGTGCGCAGTCGCGATTTCGTCGCAAAAGCCGTCTATAAGCGCGTTATCGAAGCATTCGTACCGCAAAATACGCGCAGCCGTTTCTTCGCTAGTGCGGTTTTTTTGCGCATATTCGGGCGCGTTAACGGAGTAAACTTTGACGGGAACGCCGAGATTTTCGCAAAGCCGTTTGCAAAATTCGGTGTCGGAAAGCGAACTTTCGCCGCGTATTCCGTGCTCGACGTTAATCGCCTTTATCGTAAGGTTAAGTTCGCATTTTACGGACAAAAGCAAGTGTAAAAGACAAACGGAATCCTTACCGCCGGACAGCGCGACCGCAATCGTATGATTTCTTGTCAGCAAAGACAAATCCAACATAAGGGTATTATATCACACGGGCGGGGGATAAGTCTATTCATTTACCCTGAAATCCGCGAACTATTTCGCGAAAATCTCGCATTTTTACGATAAGTTTTGCCGTCGTTTTCGCTATTGGTAAAAAAAGCCGCGGAATCTGTAAAAAAAGGCGCGTTCGACTTTAAACGGGTTGACTTTCGCGCGTCAATATTATATAATCTCTTTTGGTTTTTGCGGCTGTGCGCGTCTTTGTGCTTGTGCTTAAAAAGCCGTTTGGAATTTTCGATTTCCGAATTTACGGAGAGAAATGCGTATGATTAACGAAGTGTTGACCGAAATACTCGCGGCGGAAAAGAAAGCCGCGGAAATAAGAGCCGAGGGCGACCGCAAAGCGGCGGAAATCGTCGCAAACGGCGAAAAGAAGTGTGCCGAAATCGCGAAGAAAAACGCGGAAGAGATTAAAAGCGCACGCGCCGCGACGATGAAAGAGAGTTCGGCGGAAGCGGACGCCGCTTACGAAAAGACTCTCGCCGAAAGTCGCGAAGCAGGCAAGGCTCTCCGGGAAGAGAAAAAGGGCGCGACCGAAAAAGCCGCCGAAGAAATATACGGGAGAATAATCAATGGCGATTGCTAAAATGCTTTCGATGAAGCTCGTCGGAACGACCGATCGGAAAGACGAAATAATTTCCGCTCTTCATAAAACGGGCGCAGTCGAAATTACAAAAACTCCCGACGTATTCGAGGGTAAGCGCATCGTAGCCGACAGATCGGTCGCGGAAAAGCGCGTGATTCTCGAACAGGTTTCGGAACTTATAAGGCGACTTTCGCGCGAGTATAACGGGAACAAGCCGCAAGAGGACGGATTCGCCGCGTCGTATTCGGAGTTTATGAAAATGCCCGAACGCGAAAGCGAGATTTACGAGAAAGCACAGGAAATTCTCAAAAAGAACGAGGAGATTGCCCGACTTGACGCGGACGCGACAGCCGACCGCGCGCTTGCGGCGGAATATGCGCCGTACGTCTGGATGAAAGACGTTTTCTCGGCTTTCGTCCACACGGAAAAAACCGTTTGCAGGCTCGGCGTTACGGACGAGCGCAATTATTCGAAACTTTGCGAACTCGTTTCGGACGGCTCGCTTATGACGATCTGCGACGAGGGCGGAGCGGACGGAAAACATGCGCTGTGCGTCGTTTATCACTGCGACTATACGGCGGAAGCGGACAAAATTCTTTCGGAATGCGGTTTTTGCGATTGCCCGTTTTCGGATAACGCGACGGCGAAAGAAATAACGGAAAGGCTTGAAAAAAGCGCGAAAGAGAAAAACGCGCGCGCGGAAGAGTTGTGCAAAGAAATCGCGTTCTCGGGAGCGCTCGTCAAGGACTTCAAAACGCTTTCCGATTATTATGCGTTTTCGCTTCAGATAAAGGATTGCGAAGAAGGGTTTCTTTGCTCGGACTCGACTTTCGTTATGGAAGCGTTCGTTCCCGAGGAAAGAAAGGAAGAAGTGAGTAAAGCGATAAACGACGTTACGGACTGCTGCTACGTGGAGTTCGAACTCGTGCCGGAGGGCGAATACGCGCCCACGCTTATGCGCAACAAAAAAGTCGTTCGTCAGTTCGAGTTCGTCACCAATCTTTATTCCGTTCCGAAATACGGCTCGTTCGACCCGAACGCCGTGCTGGGCTTTTTCTTCTCGCTGTTTATGGGCTTTATTACCGCCGACGCGGTATACGGAATCATAATGGCGGTCGGCGGATATTTGTTCGCCAAAAAGCAAAAGCGCGAAACGACGCTTACCCGGCTCGCGATGGTAATGTGTTACAGTGGAATTTTTACCATAATCTTCGGCGTGCTGTTCAACAGTTTCCTCGGGTTCCCGATATTCGATAAACCGATATTGCCCGATCCGATCAAAGATAATTCCAACCTTGCGGGAATCGACGTTCCGTCGGTACTGCTGTTGTCGCTCGGAATGGGCGTCGTCCACATAATGGTAGGACTTTTCATCACCGCGATCATTCATTTCGAGCATGGAAGAATCTTCGACGGTATCGTCGACGGCATCGCGTGGGACGTATTCTTCGGCGGTGCGCTCGTCGCCGTGATAAGCCTTATGGGTTATCTTCCGAAGTCGGCTATGACGCCCGCGCTCGTCGTGTGCCTCGTCGGGCTTGCGGTCGGCGCGATCTTCTCCGGCAGACACGAAAAGGGTTTCGGCAAAATCATCAAACCTTTCAGTTCGCTTTACGGACTGATAAACTATATGTCGGATATTCTGAGTTACGCCCGTCTGTACGGTCTTATGCTGTCCGGCGCGCAGATCGCTTCGATCGTGTCCACGAAACTCGCTCAGCCGATGCTGACGAGCCCCGGAGGCGTGGGCGGCGTGATTGCGTGCGTGCTGATTCTTCTTCTGGGACATGCGTTCAATATCGCGATGGGACTTCTCGGCGCGTTCGTTCACGACGCAAGATTGCAATACGTCGAATTCTTCTCCAGATTCTATGAGGGCGACGGCGAGCTGTTTACCCCGTTCGGAATGAAATTCGACCACCTTTATCTCGAATAATATTTTGCACCCGCATTTTTAAACGCGAAAGCGGCGGGCGGCAAAGCCGAAAGAAAAAACCGATTCGCGTTGGCACGGCTTGAAAGAGTGCTTACGAATCGTGAAAATATAAAATTATAAAAAGATTACGTTTTAGTTAAAACGGAGGAACAACAAATGGACAAAATGATAGGCTTTTTATCTCTTGCGGCTTGTATGATTTTCTGCGGCATCGGCAGTGCGATCGGTCTTTATAAAGCCGGCTCTGCGGCTTCTGCCGTAATCGGCGAGGACGCCAAGAAATTCTCCAAAGTATTCATACTTGCGGTACTCCCCGCAACGCAGGGTATTTACGGCTTCGTTATCGGCATTATCGGTATCGGTAACATCGACGCAGGTCTTAACCTTCTCGCGGCGACTCTGCCTATGACCATCGTAGGTTTTGCTTCCGCGATATTCCAGGGGCTTACTTCCGTCAGCGCGATACTCGCGGTTGCGAAGAGCGATTCCGTCGGTACCAAGATGATGCTTTTCCCCGCAATGGTCGAAACGTACGCGATTCTTTCGCTCGTTATCTCCATCATGCTCATGGGACAGCTGTAATCGGCGCGGCGAGAAGTCGACTGTCGAAACAGACCGTCAAAAGCAAATTATTTAAAACGGATTATTTAAAAATGAACGATAATCAGGCTATCATCCGCAAGATATTGTCGGATGCGGAGGAGTATGCGACTTCCGCGGTAAGCGGTGCCGAAGCTCAATCGCGCACGGCGATCGGACAAGCGGAAAAGGACGCGGAGGAAAATCTTCGCAAAGAACGGGAAAACGCCCGCATGGAGGGAGCCGAACTTCTTTCCCGTCGCGCGACTATCGCGCGGCTCGACGGAAAGAAAACGGTGCTCGCGGCGAAGCAGGAAATAGTCGCGTCGGTTTTCGACGAAGCACTAAAAAAACTCTGCGCCGCCCCGCGCGACGAATATTTCGCGTTCGTCCTTAACGGAGTTAAAAAATACGCCGAAAGCGGCGATACCGTCGTATTGTCCGAAAGCGCGCCTTTTTCGGCGGAAGAACTTGCCGAAAAACTCGGCGTTTCGGGCGTGACCGTCGTGAAAACGGGCGATTTTAAGGGCGGTGCGGTCGTTTCGGGAGCAAAGCGGGATACCGATCTTTCTTTCGAGGCGCTCGTTGCCGATTACTACGAAAAGCATTCGGGCGACGTAGCCCGTGCCATATTCGGTGATGAAAGAGATTAAAAAAAGTATAACCTACATAACCGCGACGTGTAAAGCCGCGGAAAACAGACTGCTCGGAAAAGAGCGCATACGGCGGATGGCCGAGGCGGCTTCCGAAAAGGACGCGCTTGCCGTGCTGAAAGAAACTTCTTTCGGAGGCGGCACGGACGGCGCGGATTCCGATTCCGTCATAAAGAAAGAGGAAAAGCTGACGCTCGATTTCGTTCGCGAATACGCGCCCGACGAGTCGTGTTTAAGTTACTTTTTGCTTCCTTACGATTTTTATAATGCGGAAGCGATCGTTAAATGCGTGTTTTTGGGAAATTCCGCGGACAAATACGTCGGAGAGGAAGGGTTTTTCACGGTCGACGAATTGAAAACGGTTGCGGAGTCCCTTTTCAAAGCGGGCAAGGATGCCGAAAAAATCGACGGGATATCAAACAAAATGCCCGCCGAACTTATCGGCGCGATGAAAGAAGCGTTTGCCGCGCTCGACGGCGGCGGGAACGGAGTCGTTACCGGCGTTATTTTCAAGCGTGCCGAATACGCTTGTCTTTTGCGCGTCGTAAAACATTCGTATCTTAAAAAGATGCTCGTTTCCAAGCTCGACGCGATCAACGTTTCCGTTTGTCTGAGAACGGCTGATTATGAAAGCGCGGAAAAGCAGCTCATAAACGGCGGCACTCTTACCGAAGCGCAGAAACGCGCGCTTTGCGAAAAGGACGAAAAGAAAGTCGCGGAGGCTTTTGCTTCTCATCCGCTCAAAGAAACGATTTTAAGATCGGTAAAGTCGATAAAAGATTTCAAGCCGCTCGTCGATCTCGAAAAGGAAATCAACGGCGGCGGCGCAAGTCGCATGTACGACGGCAGATTTACCGAGCAGAGC
>CAKQKN010000027.1 GCA_934249215.1 uncultured Clostridia bacterium | reverse complement strand
CTTTAACAGCGTCTGAATGGCGTATTCGCTGTCAACGCCCCTTATTTCTTCAAGATCAAGACGAGTAACCGGCTGTTTATAAGCGATTATCGCCGCAGACTCAAGAAGCGTTTTGGAAAGCGCCCTTTCCCTTATCGGATTAAGCACGGCGGCAACGTCGTCCGCGTTTTTCGGATTGGAAGAAAACTGAAGTTTCTTGTTGAACACGAGAAGATTTATGCCGCTTTTTTCGTTCTATTTTTCCTGTTAGCGCTTGGCGGCGTCGAGAACTTGTTTTTCCGACACCTCAAGTTTTTCCGCTATATCTTTAGCCGCGATAGCCGTACCCGAAACGAATACGACGGATTCAATTATACTCGCTAAGGTCTCCGAACTCGCCAATGCCGTCTCCTCCTCTGTTCTCGTTGAGCGAAACTATTATTTCCTCAAAAACGCCCTCTTGCTCGACTTTTATAAACTGGCGCTTCAAAAGTTCAAGAACCGCCTGAAACGTCGTTATGACTTCCGTTTTCGGCGCGCCGTATCTGAAAAGTTCGTAAAAACTGCATTCTTTGCATTCGAGCAGTTTTTCCTGTATTATCGTCATTTTGTCTTTGACGGTAAATACTTCTTTCGGAATCTCTTTCTTTGCGTAAATTTCACGATCCAGTTCAACCCTCGAAAGAAGGTCCGAAAACGCCTTGACGAGTTTCTCAAGACTGAAACTGTTGAACACGATCCGACAATCGCGGGCCGTGGGTTCGGGTGCCTTGTAAAATCTGTCCACGTTTTCGATTTCTTTTAGTTTTACGCTCATTTCCTGAAAAAGTTTAAGTTCCTCGAGTCGCCGTATCAAAGCTTGCCCCGGATCCTCTTCTTCTTCGGGAAAAATCTCTTCTATTTTAGGCAAAAGCGCCTTTGATTTCTCATAAAGCAACGTTGCGGCAACGCCGAGATATTCGCCGCGAGTTTCAATCGTAAGCTCGGTGTGAAAATCGAGATATTGCATGAACTGCTCGGTGACCTCGGACAAAAATATATCCTTAATTTCAATCCTCGCCTGCCTTACAAGGTACAGCAAAAGATCGAGGGGACCGTTAAAGTTACCCGCCCGCGTGTTATAATCGAATATCGATTCAAAGTTTTTTACGCTATAATCTTCCATAATACCGTCCGAAAGTTCACACCAAAAATCGTATCCCAGAACCAACTTATGGGATAACCGATTATCTTTACGCAAAAATTCATAAAGTACCCGAACACGTCAAGAAATTTCAATTCGGGAATGTAACTGCACAAACTGCTGAAAAGTATCAGCCCGAGGAGGACGTAATATCCGACCCGTTTGTATTTTTCGTACCCCGCGCCTTTATTCTTGACGAATGCGTCCGCAAGACGGAATCCGTCGAGAGGATAAACGGGGATCAGGTTAAACGCGAAGAACGAAAGGTCCAGCATGAAGCCGTACAACGCCACGTAAAGCAAAAAACGCGCGAATATGAACAGAGCCGAACTGTCCGCCAACGGATATAGATACGTGTTTACCAAATATATAATCGGATAAAACAAAAACGCAAGGATAAGGTTCGCCAACACGCCCGCAACGGCAACCCAGATACTTCCCTTTTTATAGTTCTTATAATTATAAGGATTGACGGGAACGGGTTTTGCCCAACCGAAACCGACGAGCATAAAGCATACGAGCCCGATGACGTCGAAGTGTTTCAGCGGATTGAGCGTGTAACGCCCGGCAGCCTTTGCCGTATCGTCGCCGTTAAGATGAGCGGCAAACGCATGAGCAAACTCGTGCATGGGCAAGATAAACAGCAAAACGGCAAATCTCGCAAGATACGCTCTTACGGTTTCCACAAGATGCCTCCGAAAAACGTATTACAGCAAGCCGTCGACGAAAGAACGCGAATCGAATTTTTCAATATCGTCGATTCCCTCGCCCGTTCCGACGAAAGCGACGGGAATTTCGTTTTCGTCGCAAAGAGAAATCACGAAACCGCCCTTTGCAGTGCCGTCGAGCTTCGTAAGAACTATGCCGTCGATATCGACGGCCTCGTCGAAAGCCGCAACCTGCGAAACCGCGTTCTGACCGGTCGTCGCATCGAGAACGATGAATTTATAGAACCGAGCTTCGGGATATTCCCTCGCCGCGACGCGATTTATTTTTTTCAACTCTTCCATCAGATTGGTCTTTACGTGCAATCTTCCGGCGGTGTCGATTATCAGAACGTCGTTCTTCTTTGCTTTCATCGAAGAAACGGCGTCGAACACAACAGCGGAAGGATCGCTTCCCTCGCCGTGAGATATGATTCTCACGCCGGCGCGGTCAGCCCACACCGAGAGTTGTTAGGACGCAGCCGCCCTGAACGTATCGCCGGCGGCAAGAAGCACCGATTTATGCTGACGCTTGAAATATGCGGCGAGTTTTCCGATCGTCGTCGTCTTTCCTACTCCGTTAACGCCTATCACCATTATGATAGCGGGATATTCGATCTCCATTTCGCCCGCATTGTCGAGTTTGTCGCACAAAACGTCTTTCAGCGTCGAGATAACGTAATCTTTATCGCCCGTGCGCTCCTGCTTCATTCTCGAGCGTAAGTCGTCGACTATGTCTTCCGCGGTCGAATACGATACGTCGGAAGATATCAGAACGTCGGTAAGGTCCGCGTAAAACTCATCGCCGAGTTTATCGCCCGTAAATAAGGCAGAGATTTTTCTCGATAACGTGTCCTTGGTTTTTTTGAGCGCGTCAAAAATTTTTTTGAAAAAAGCCATATTTTATCCTTTAGCCGCATTTGCGACAAATTCGTTTGTCCATCAGTCGGCAATGTCACCGTTGTTTGCGATGTCGCTTAACTTGACGGAAATTATCTTCGAAACACCCTTTTCCTGCATCGTTACGCCGAACAGCGTGTTTGCATGTTCCATCGTTACCTTTTTGTGGGTTATTACGACGAACTGCGTTTCGGAAGAAAACTCTTCGAGATAGTCGGCAACCCTTTCGACGTTGGCATCGTCGAGAGGCGCTTCGATTTCGTCGAGTACGCAGAAAGGCATCGGTCTCATACGCAGAATCGCGAAAAGTATCGCGGTTGCCGTGAGAGCCTGCTCGCCGCCCGACAAAAGAGATATTTTCGTAAGTTTCTTTCCCGGGGGCTCCGCAACGATTTCGACGCCCGCTTCGAGCGGATCGTTTACGTCGGTGTAATCGAGAACGAGATCGGCACTTCCGCCACCGAACAACTCTTTGAATATCAACTTGAAGTTGCTTCGGATCTGCTCGAAGCCTTCGTTGAATATTTTGAGCATTTCGTCCGTAAGCCCTTTGATGATTCCGTTAAGATCGGCTTCGGCCGCTTCCAGATCGTTACGCTGCGTGTTGTAGTCTTCGTATCTTTCGCGAAGAGCGTTGAATTCTTCGACTGCGGTCGGATTGATCGGACCGAGCGTCGCGATACGCCGTTTGATACGGTTCATTTCCTGATTCGAAAACGCAATGTTGTATTCCGGATCTTTTTCGTGAATACACGTTTCGTAAGTCAGGCCGTATTCTTCTTCGATATGTTTTTGCAAGAACTCGAGTTCGCTGTCGACGCGAGTCAGTTCCATTTTTTCTTCGTTGATTTTATCGACGATTCGGGAGATCTCGGTCGACAAAGCCTGTTTGCGAAGATCTTCCTGCGCAACGAGAGTGTTAAGCTTACTTTTTCTCTCCTTGATGCGTTCGAGTTCGGCGCGTGATTCGTTAAGCCCGCTCTGTTCTTCCGTGCTGAGCGCGATCTTTTCGATTTCGCGCTTGTTAAACTCGATAGTCGCCTCGCTTTCGGCAATCTTGACTTTATTAAGGTCGATTATCTTTACGGAATCGGCGCGTTCTTCCGACATTCTTTCGATTTCTTCGGACGTTTTGGCAATGTCCGCTTTGATCTTCGCGCTCTTCGTCTGAAGTTCGGTGTTTTCGGCAATCAGGTTTTCGCGCTTTTTACAAAGTTCCTCGTAGAACGACTGATGTTTCAACGCGTCCGAAGAAGCCGATTCGCGGGCTTCGTTCAGTTTCTCGTTATCGAGGTTTATATCGGTATAAGCACGCGTTATTTCGTTAAGTCTGTCCGTTATCTGTTTTACCGCGACGTCGTTGATCGCTATTTCGCGATCCACCTCGGCAAGACTGCTTTCGAGCGAAGATACTTTTTCCTTAAGAGATGCGAGAGTCTGCCTCTTATCGTTCAACTCCTCTTCTTTCGCGTTAAGATCGTCAACCATCCGGTTAACCTGCTCGAGAGATTGATCTCTGTTTGAAATCAGCCCGCGCAGTTCTTTGTCTTTTACCTGAAGATCTTTTTCTATCTGTTCGAGGATTCGCTCGGTCGAAAGAAGGTTGGAACTTTCCTGACGCTTCGAACCGCCGGTCATCGCACCCGACGGGTTGATTACGTCGCCGTCGAGCGTTACGATTTTAAA
>CAKQKN010000026.1 GCA_934249215.1 uncultured Clostridia bacterium | reverse complement strand
TGTCGGACGCGCCGTCGTGTTTCTTTTCGCTCGCGAGGTTTTTTACGCTCTTTAAATCGATCGTGCTTTTCGGCGGTTTTGCCGCGCGGGGCGACGTGATTTGTCTGCGTTCGCTTTCCGCCGAGGAGAAAGGAGTGTAACTCCGCATAAACGAATCCGACCGCTCCGCGGACGAATCGGTTTTCGGTTGTTCTGCCGCTTGTTTTTGCTCGGCGGAATCTTTTTCTTCGGGCGAGACGCCCGTCAGCCTCGATATGAAATCGAGTATGCTCGTTTTTTCCATACGTTGCTCCTTTACGCTTTATGAAACGGATTTTGCAAAAACCTCTTTCGGAACGAAAACGGAAGTCGTTCGGCCGAATCCGAGAGCGGCGAGCCGAATCTCTTTGGGTTCGGTATTTCGACTGCTTTTAAACGCACGAAAGTTTCGCGCGGATGAAAATCGTTCTTTTTCCGATTTTCGGCGAGAGTTTCGGCGCACGATCAGAGTTTTTTTCTTTTTTTTGCTGTAAGTATTTGATTATTTTCTCGGATTAGTATATACTGTATGAGCATGTCGCTTGAGATATGCGACGGTAACTAAAAATTTCACTTCGAAAGGAGTAGTTGAAATGAAGAAGATACTTGTAGCGTTGCTTGCCGTGGTTATGAGCTTCGGGCTCGTGCTTGCGGGGTGCAACAATTCGCAGACGCATTATTCGAACGGCCTTACCGATTTCGGTAACGAAGTCGATTCCAACGGCGGATTTGCTGTCGTTAAAGGCGATTACGTTTATTTTATCAACGGCGTTGCTTCGAATACGGACGATAACACTTTCGGTAAGCCCGTAACCGGCGCACTCGTCAGGATCAAAAAATCCGATCTCGCCGATGCCGCGGCTCGCGACAAAGAACAGATCAAAACCGAGATGGTCATCCCGTCGCTTTTCGTTGCGGGCGATCTTACTTCGGGCTTCTATATGTTCGAAAACGACAATAACGTGTATTTCGCTTCGCCGTATACCGAGAAAGACAGAGAGGGTAAAGTTCAGAACGACAGACTGAGCTTCGTTCGCGCTTCGCTCGACGGCAAAGAGAAAAACGTTCTTCTTACCGTTGACGACAACACTACCGCTTATCGCTACGTTAAAAACGGCGACAAGGTAGTTCTTCTCCTCAAGACCACCGTTAAGGACGAAACGTCCGACAGCGATACCGCGACGAGAGCGGCTATCGTTGCTTACGACGCAAAGACCGGCGAGAAGATCTTTACTTCCGAAAAAGTCGTCGAATACGCTTTCGGCGAAGGTACCGACGTTTATTTCACGGTCGCGCCTTACGATAAGCAGCTCAAACAGACGGAAAAATACAATAACCTTTATCGCTATGAAGCGGGCAATGCCGAGGCGGAACTCGTTCTTTCCGGTAAGGGCAACGTTTCCGCGTCGGATTCGGGCGAGAAGACTCGCGGCATCGGTCTTACCGGCGTTACTTATTCGATCGTGAGCAACACCCGAAAATACGTTTTCCTTAAGGTTACTTACGTCGATACGTCAGTCGCTTCCGTCACTACTTACTGCGCGTATGACAAGGCGGGTAAAACGCTCGTAACTCTCGACGAAGGCTCTTCCGTCGCGAGTAATGTTTTCGCAAGCACGTCTTATTTTGCAAGTCTTAATTGCATTATTTATCTCGATTCCACTTACGGTCTCGTCGCATATAACTATATGGCGCAGGACGGCACCGAGTTCGGTTCCGACACCATTCAGAATAAGCTCGCGCGGTTGTTCTATGACAAGGACCTCGTGGGGTATACCGTTAAGTTCTGGGATAACGGATACGTTTATCTCACCGATTCCAACAACTATTATTACAGAGTTAACGTGGCGGCGCTCGTCGATTTCGAAACCTGCGGCAAAAAAGACGGCGAAGGTAAGCTCGAAAAAGTCAACTTCCTCGCAAACTCCACGTCCTGGTATCTGCCCGAGGTTGTTGGCGGAAAATATTTCCTCTCCGTTTACACCGCTTCGCCGTATTCCAGCCTCGTTTACGTTTCCGATATGGAGGCTAACGCGGCAATCGCCGACGCGGACGACGCCGATGATCAGATCGAGAAGATCAGAGCTAACGAAGAGGACAGCGTTAAGGCGAACCTCTCGACTTGCATAAGCATTATATCCGACTCGATCAATAAGACGATCGAAGAGTATATCAAGGATAATTTCAAAACGGACGAAAACAAATAAAGGTTAGGGATGACGAATGGAATCCCTATAATCGTTTAAATTAAATCGCGTAAAAACGCATGAAAACGCACGGCTTCGGTCGTGCGTTTTTCGTTTCTTGTTCATTGTTTTTTATTTTTATTTTTGTTCCTTGCTTCGGTTGCAACTTCGGTGTATTTATGCGGCTATAAGTCCGATAATGCGCGTTTCGACGAGTTTTGCGGCGATAAGTTTCGCTTCGATAAGCTTTGCCCGACGAGTTTTGCATGGGACGGACGGGGAGCTATGAGACAATGAACTTCACGGGCGTTTTTCAAATCCGTTGCTTTTATTTTTTTAAATAGAAAAGGCAACGAGCCTTTCCTTTATATATAATGTAAAGGGCATAATGAAAAGAAAAAGTCACAAAAATGGACTTTCGGACGATTAAAACGGGTGATTTATGGATTTTGTTCTCTTTATTAACGACAGTAAAGCGAATAAAACAGCTGATGTAAAGCGAACATTAATCGAACGTGAAACGAAATTTTGGCGGGCACAAAGCCGCGCTATACGTTGATTATCGGCTTTTACAGCCGAAAAAAGGCGTGAAAAAGAAAATTATGTGAAAAAACAAAAACTTTTAGATTTTTTTTCGATATCCGCTTGATTATTATGATTTTATATTATATAATAATACCAAAGATTGTTTAATCGTTGCTTCGGGGCGTGCAAATGCCGCTTTCGGGGTTAAATGATTGGGTTCGGATTTTTGAGTGAGGTTAACTATGAGAATCTGGTTGAAAAGTGAAGGAATGCCCGGTGTGAAAAAGCCGAGATTTTTTGCCGTCGTCGAAGAGGAGATGATCGATAAGAACGGTAGACCGATTGCCGTAGCCGCAAAAGCGGCTGAACTCTCCGAGCCTGCGATTGCGCCCGCGACCACTTCGGCCGAATCCGCGGCTGTTGTCGTCGTTCCCGATTCTTTGACGAACGACAGACTCGACAGTCTTGAACGTCAGATCGGTGAAGTAAACGAAAAAGTCGATAAATTGATTGCAGCGATGGAATCTTCCGAAGGGGCAGAAGAATCCCCCGTTGAAGAAACGGAAGAGGTCGCTGAAGAGGTAGAAGAAGCTCCCGTTGAAGAAACGGAAGAGGCTGCCGAAGAGGTAGAAGAAACTCCCGTTGAAGAAACGGAAGAGGCTGCCGAAGAGGTAGAAGAAGCTCCCGTTGAAGAAACGGAAGAGGCTTTTGCCGAAACGGACGAAACCGCGGCTACGAGTGCGGTTGCCGTCGAATTCGAGCCGGTCGGTGACGAAGTTCCCGAGAAAAAGGGATACGTCAGAAGCCCGAACTTTGCGGAAAAGATGATGGTTGCGTCCGAGGTTATTCAGGACAGATACGACGAACTTAAAAACTATGCTTTGAGATTCAGAAAACTTAAAGCCAGAATTTCCAAGAAGTTCGACAGTATCAATATGGGAAGATTCCATTTCGTGAAACTGTCCGTTGCCGGTAAGACTCTTAAGCTGTATCTTAATATGGATATATCGACCGTAGATCCCAAGTTCCACTGCGTCGATATGTCGAACAAAAAGACTTACGTTACCGTTCCCGTTATGCTCCGTATTAAATCGGGCAGAGCGATGAAATATGCGAAACGCCTTATCGATCAGTGCGCGCAACAGCACGAGATGCTCGAAAGAAGAAAACCGTTCGAGGTTGACGCGATGCAGCTCATTGAAGAAGCGTTGAAGAACCGCGACGGCGACGTTGAAAACGAAACCGAGCTCGATTTTGTGAGCGACTTCGACGAAGGAACGGGAGAATAAGCTCGACGCGAGAATAAGACCAACACGTTTTTTTGCCGGGGAAATTGTTTTCCCGGATCGCGAAAGAAACACTGAAGATAACTTTAACGGATTCTTTTCCAAAAGAGAAGGATCCGTTTTCTTGAATCAGTGTATTTTTTGCAGAAAACGTCTTGCAATACAGAAGTTTGTATGAAACATATATCGTTAGTTTTTGTGCTTTTTTTATGCTGTTATTTTATATCTTGCGGTATATCCGGCGAAGAGCAACCCGATATAAGCGAAAAATCATTTTCACAGGAAACTAAATTTGATTTCTATAAAATTGCTTTTAACGATCGTTCGTTGCCGTACAACGTAAAAAAGTATTTTGAAAGCGATATAAAAGTATATTCGGACGAGGAATGCGTTGACTGCACGCCCGAGGGCATTACGAACTTCGCACTGTATAAATACAAATCGGCCTGCAAAACGCTGTTGCTATATAAAGGAAATATATACGTTATAGGCGGATGGTTTGGGGGCTACGGTGTAACAGAGATCGCCATAGCAGAGGACGTAGACGGCGATTATCTTGTTTATAACTATTCGTGCGGAAGCGGTATTACTTCATCGTCACTCGGGCTGTTTTCTTTTAAATCGCAAAGACTTTTTGCGTCAGGCCGCTTTTTCAACGATATCGTTACGTTTGCGATAAAAGACGGGCGAGCCGTAATTAACAAAACCGAAAGAATCATGACTGATGATCGCTATGAATTTTCGGATACGGGCGAAGAGCTGAGCGATATTTATTCAATAAAATTTTCGCTCGTAAAAGAATAAACAAAAATTTGGGTATAAAAATGAAATTTGCCGGTTTTCAAAAATTGACGCTTCTCGACTTCCCCGGACGAACGGCTTGTACCGTTTTTACGTCCGGATGCAATTTTCGTTGTCCGTTTTGTCACAATGCGGAGATTGCTTTTTCTGTGCCGCCGGATCCCGCGCACGACTTTTCGGATGACGAGATAATCGAATATCTCGAAGGGCGCAAAGGAAAAATCGACGGCGTTTGCATTACGGGCGGAGAGCCGCTTCTGCATCGGGGCGTTGCCGATTTTTGCGCGCGCGTGCGGGAAAAAGGTTTTCTCGTTAAGATCGACACGAACGGGAGTGTTTTCGGGGCGCTTCAGACGCTCGTCGAAAATTGCCTTTGCGATTACGTCGCGATGGATATAAAGAACGTACCGGAAAAGTACGAGCTGTCGGCGGGGTGCGCGGTTTCGGTCGAAAACGTCAAGCGCAGCGTCGAATTTTTAAAGCAAGGAAAGGTCGATTATGAGTTCCGCACGACCGTCGTCAAGGAATTGAACGCGAAAGAGGACTTTAAGGAGATCGCGGAGTGGCTATATGGAGCGAAACGCTATTTTCTTCAGAAGTTTAAAGATTCCGACTGCGTGCCAAGGCATGATTTTTCCGCTTATTCAGACGCGGAAATGCACGAAATTGCCGAAATTTTGCGCGCCGGAGGGCTCGATAACGTGGGGCTTCGGGGAGTGGACTAATCGTCGTTTTTTACGGTAAGTTTTTGCTTCGGGATTCCATTCGTCATCACTAATTATTTTGCTTCGGGCGGACGGATTAAAACGGAATTTTGATTATAAAACAAGTGCCGACGGGGAAAGTCGGTATTGGCGAACAGGGGATTTGAGATGAAAGAAAATAAAAGAGTGGCGGTGTTTATCGACGCCGAAAATATATCCGCAAAGTATGCGGCGCGACTTATCGAGGAAGCGGCGAACTATGGCGACGTGATCGTACGGCGGGTTTTTGCCGACTGGTCAAGCCCGAACGTTCAGGCGTGGAAAGAAACGGTCGCGAAACATTCGCTTATCGCCGAGCAGCAATTTTCGGCGGTCAAGGGAAAAAATTCGGGGGATATTTCGCTCATTATAAACGCGATGGTCGTTCTTTTCGAAAAGGATATCGACGTGTTTTGCCTTGCGTCGTCCGACAGCGATTTCACGCGACTCGTGCAGGAACTTCGGGAGCGCGAAAAAACGGTTGTCGGGTTCGGTCTGAAACAGACGGCTCAAGCTTTCGTAAACGCGTTTTCCGAATTTATTTACCTCGATAACAGTGACGCCGTTGCCGAAAAGGGCAAGGTCACCGAGAAAAAAGCGGTGGAGAAACGACAGATTCTCGATGAGAGCAGACGGGTTGCGCTGAAAGAAATTATCGAAAAACTCATCGAAGAGGACGGCTGGGCGTTGTATGCGCGGATCGGTATGGAGATGAAGAACAAGTTTGCCGATTTCGTGCCGAAAAACTACGGTTGTCGTTCGATGAAAGAACTTATAGGAAAAGTTATCGGCGATATAGGCGACTACGAGATTCAGACCGGACGCGACGGTACGACGATGTTTTTGTTGCCCGCATCCAAGCAGAAGCCCGCGAAAAAATCGGCCGAAACGAAAACGAGCGGGCGCGGAGAAGAAAAGAAAAACGATTCCGTCGGAAAAAAGAAATTCTTTGCCAAACAGCCAGGGCGCAGGACGGAAAAGAACTGATAGAAAAAACGGGTACCGCCGGTTAGCGTCGTATGCTTGTGGCTACTCCGACGGGACGGTAATTGGACGATTTGATTTGAAAACGTCGAGACTTTTGATAATGGTCCGGCGTTTTTTCGTTGCGAGAATAATTTCGGCTTTTTGCATTTTCGGCCATGATTTTGAAACGCTTTTTTTGTGTGTAAAGAGAGATTTTCGAGTGGTTTTTTCGGGAGTTTTTTGCGTTGGGAGTGTGGGTAATTTTCGACGATAATCGACAAAATGTGACTATAATAGATCAGAATCGACTATAAAATATGCGTTATTTTTGATACATTTGTCTTAATTTGTGGTATAATATTTACAATAAAAAGATTTGTCGGAGACT
>CAKQKN010000025.1 GCA_934249215.1 uncultured Clostridia bacterium | reverse complement strand
CACGCTCGCGAAAAATCATCTAAAAATGCACTCTTTTCGGTGCTACGCATTTTTGCGGTGAAGAAATCGCCGTCTTGCGGTACGGTTTTTGCAAGGCAAACGACCGAAATCGTACTTGCCGTACGTTTATGGCTTTGCAAAAACCGATTTATTCCCGCAAAAATAGTTAGTGATAATGATTGGAATCCCTATCTTGTTGTTTTTTCCTTCCGTAAAACCGTTAGAATACGGAACCCTGAATGATTCCGTTATTCCCCAAAACCAACGACGATAGGCTTGCATTCTTTGACGAGTCTTTGCTTTTTTCTGTTCCTTTTGCTCGCGCTTTTCTATATCAATCATTTGTGATTAGTCCTTTCGGCTTTTCTTCTTCATCGGGAAGAATTTTCCAGTCTTCTGACGGGAAGAACTCCGGATCTTTTAAATCGCGGGTGTATTTTTGGAAAAAAAATATGTAAAAATCATTAAGACGATGATTAAATAACGCAAAAAGCCCAAAAACTACTGTTTAGGGCTTTTTGCGTGGAAGTCGGAACGACTTTAAGAATTTGACTGAATACTTTTTAAAACGATTTTGTTGACGGAAGCGTTTATCGTTGTGGTTTTTTCGTCAATCGTTCTTCAAATAATCGGCAAATCTGTATATGAATTTACTATTGAAATGTGAATATCGTTAGTGTATAATTTCCTTGCTACAAAAAAGAATAATAAGAGAATCGTTCATGACAGAAAACAATATTGGAAAATGGATTTGGTTTCCGGATGATTTCGAAACGGAACTGTCTTCGAAATTTATGGCAAAAAGATACGAGCGCGACGTCATAATTCCCCCTTTTTGGAAAGAATCGCTGCCTTACAGGAACGTCAAATTTATAAAAGAAGCGGATTTTTTGCAAGATGAAGTTATGAAAATAGAAGTCGAGGGGCAGTTTAACGTTGAACTCGACGGAAAATACGTGTATGGTTTTGACGGAACTCTAGCGGTAAAAAAGGGAAAACATCGTATCGTCGTTTCGGTATATAACAAAAACGGATTGCCGGCGCTGAAAGTCGATTCCCGAACCTGTCCGTCGGGCGAAAACTGGTTCGTGACCTGTAACGATCACAAATTGTTGCCTGCGGCGTATAACGATACGCTTATATACGGCGACAGCACGCCGAATAACGTAAAATTGCCCGTGCTTGCGCTTAAACCCGTTCGCGTTTACGAAAAGAACGGAAAAATCGTGTATGATTTCGGGAAAGAAATATTCGCTTACGTTCGCTTTTCTTCTCTTCCGCGGACGATGGAAAAAAGCTGTATTTACTATGGTGAATCGGAAGATGAAGCGCTTGACAACGAAAATTGCGAGTTGATAACGAAAATAGAAAACGTTTCGAACGGCTTTGTTACGGATATAGCCAAAGCGTTCAGATATTTAACGTTGGATATGGATAGCGAGGTGGTTTTGGAAGCGTTGTTCGAGTATCTCCCGACCCCGCGAAAGTCCTGTTTTCGCTCCTCCGATCAACTGCTTAATAAAATATATGAAACGGCGTTATACACGCTTTCTCTCAATCTTCGCGAATTTATCATCGACGGGATTAAAAGGGATCGCTGGATATGGTCGGGCGACGCGTATCAAGGGTATTTGATGAACTATTACAGTTTTTTCGACAAGGACGTCGTTCGTCGGACGATGACCGCCCTTTTCGGGAAGCCCCCGTTTGATCAGCATATGAATCATATCCTCGATTATACGTTCTTCTGGATATTGGGTTTTTGCGATTACTACGATTATACGGGCGACGAGGAGTTTTTGAAAAGAGAATTCCACAAAGCCGTCGAAGTTCTGGAATATTGTATATCGCGGACGAACGCAAACGGACTGTCGGAAGGGAAACCGGACGATTGGGTTTTCATCGATTGGGCGAACGGGCTGGATAACACCGGCGAAGTTTGTTTCGAACAAATCCTTTATTCGGTGTGCCTTAAAAAAATATCTTTGCTTGCGCGCAAATCAGGTATTGACGAAAAAGCCGAAAGATATGAAAAACTGTTCGATAAAGTTTCTCTTGCGATCGAAAAATTCTGGGACGAAGAAAAGGGCGGTTACGTTCATTCGTTCAAAAACGGCGCGTCCGACGGAAAAATATTGAGATATGCAAACATGTTCGCCATTCTTTATGACGTATGCGGCGAAGACCGGAAAGCGATCATCACCGAAAAAGTTCTGAAATCGGACGAAGTTCAGGCGTTGACCACCCCGTATATGAAGTTTTATGAACTTGCGGCTCTTATGAAATCCGGCGAAACGGAGTACGTAATGAGCGTTATCGACGAGTATTGGGGCGGAATGATAGACGAGGGCGCGACTTCGTTCTGGGAAACGTTCGACAAAAGTCAGAAAGGGAACGAAAAATACGCTATGTACGGCAGAAAATACGGGAAGAGCCTTTGCCATGCATGGGGAGCGAGTCCGTTGTATCTGATCGGAAGATACCTGATCGGGCTTAAACCCGAAAATCAGGGACGCACTTTTTCCGTTTGTCCGCAAACGGGCGGTCTGAAGGTTTACGAAGCGTCGATTCCCCTTTGCAAAGGATTTCTGACGTTGACGGTCACCGAAGACTACGTTGAATTATATAGCGATACGTTGTCCGGCACGCTGACGTGGAAAGGCAAAGCATATTACGTCAAAGGCGGGGAAAAAATAAAAGCGGGTGGATAAAAAATGATATTTAATATGAAAATGTTCAATTCGGAATATCCGTTTGCCACAAATCGCAGCGTCGGCTACGAGTCCGTTTTGGCGCATAGCCATTCGTTCGTCGAGGTCGTGTATATCGAGAGCGGAAACGGAGTTCAAAAATTGAACAATAAAGCGATGAAGCTTAAAAGCGGAGACGTGTTTATCATCGCAAACGACGCGGAGCATTCCATCATTCCTATGTGCGCGGAAGAGAAATTCAGGATCGTTAACGTCATCTTCGAAAAAAGCGTCGTCGATTTCGATTATTCTCAGTTAGATCCCGAGCTTGTGATCAAAACTTCGCCGGACGACGAACTGGTTTGTCTTATATATAAGGTCCTCACGGAGTACGAAAACAAACAGGGCAAATTCGATTTGCGAATCAAAGGACTGATTCACTTAATTCTGGCTGATTTTTTGGAATGCGCATCCGAGAAAAACAGAGTCAAAAAGAAGAAATATAAGGAAGATTACGTCAACGAAGCGACTAAATTCATTCACGAGCATTACAACGAGAAAATCAAGCTTGACACCATCGCGACGAACGTCGGCGTGACGAGCGGATATCTTCAGAAGATATTCAGGGAAGAACGAAATACTTCGCTGATCGAGTATCTTTTGCGATACAGAGTGGAGCAAGCGTGCAAAATGATCGTGGAAACCGATTATTCCATTCAAGAAATATGTTTGCGTATCGGTTTTTCGGACGTAAAGAATTTTCATTACAGATTCAGACAAATTTTCGGAGTAACGCCGAACGAATACCGAAAGGCGCATAAGGAGCATGAATATGAGTAATATCGTGGCTTCGGATATCCGAATGAAAGAAAACGGCGGAAGGCGAGGGGTTAAAGCGCTCTTTTCCGACGCGAATTTTTTAAAAGGATTTTTTACGGCGATTCTTGCTTTTTTCGCATTGATCGTATACTTGTTCGTCCCGCACTTTTCATTCGGCGATCAGTCGATGTCGGTTGATGAAAACATTCGATTTTTCGATATTTTCGGTTCGCTGTTTGCGGGCGGGAAAATAGAGATCGCGACAGAGATCGGGAATCTTTCCGTTTCGATGCCTTCTTTGGCGGCGGTAATCGTGATTATCGGCGTGCTTATGCCGATTTTGCAGATCACGGCGGGTGTTTTAACCGTTTTCTTCCCCGAAAAAACGGTCAGAATTTTGCCCGCGTTAAACTTGTTTGTCACCGTGTGGCAGATTGCCGTTTTTTTGTTTTTCATTCTTGACAGCGGAATGTCCGCCGCCGACATTTGGGGCGAAACAAAGCCTTTTTACAAGGTGTTTTGGCCGGAAAGCAATTATATGATCGTCGGGTTGATTTCTTTGGCGTCGTTCGGAATTTCAATCGTGGTAAACGAAAAAACCGCCGGGTTGATTTATAAAAACAGACTGATGTATCTGTTCCTTCTCGTACCCGCCGTTCTGATTGCCGTATATAACGTTTATCCGATGATCCTTGCGTTTGTTCTGTCGATGAAGAATTACGTCATCTCGGACGGTATATGGGGCAGCGATTGGATAGGTTTCGGGAATTTCTCGGTTATCTTTACCGACGGCGACATGCTGAGAATACTCTTAAATACGATAAAGATCAGTTTTTTCAGAATGGTCTGCTCGATCGTTCCTCCCATAATTCTTGCGATAATGCTTTTCGATATGGGGCACGAAAAAGTGCGCAAGGGAATACAAACCATAATTTATATCCCGCATTTTTTCAGTTGGGTAGTCGTATACGCAATCGCATATTCGTTCATTAACCCGGACGGATTGATAAACAACCTTTTCGATACTCCCGTTCGTATTCTTTCCAACGAAAAACTATTCGTTCCGTTGCTGCTCATAACCGAATTGTGGAAAGAGTGCGGGTGGAACACCATTTTGTATATGGCTGCTTTATCGAACGTGGATCCCAATCTGAACGAGGCGGCGGCGATAGACGGAGCGGGACCGCTGCGCAGACTGTGGTTCATAACTCTGCCGTGCATAAAACCGACGATAGTGTTCACTTCGGTGATGGCGGTCGGCAACTTGCTGAAAGGGGCGGGGTATGAACAAATCATGCTTTTCGGTTCAGAAGTAATGGAAAATGCGCAAGTAATTGACACGTGGGTAATCTGGAAAGGATTGAAAGGACTGCAATACGGTATCGGTGCGGCGGTTTCGTTCTTCCAGTCGCTCATCGGAATGTTTATGGTCGTCGCTTGCAACAAATTATCCAAAAAATGGGTTGGAGTCGGCTTATATTGAGGTGTGAAAATGATTAAAGGTACTTCCGATAAAATTTATCAATCGGTATGCGCGACTCTTTCCGTTATTTTCGGATTGATCTGTCTGTATCCGTTGTTGTATTCGTTGTTCCTGTCGTTTTGCACGGACGCCGAGTGGGTGGCAAGCAGCGGAACGATCTGGTATTTTCCGACAAAGCCGACGGTTTCGGCATACCTGAAAATATTGGGCTCGACCGACGTTATAATCCGCGCGCTCGGTTTGTCTCTTGTTCGCACGTTTGCGGGTACGGTGTTCGGACTTTTGTTCAACGTGCTTGCGGCGTATGCGCTTTCACGTAAGGATCTGGTGGGCAAAGGCTTGTTTTTGAAAATAATGGTATTCACCATTTTGTTTAACGGCGGGCTCATACCTAACTATATAACCGTTCAAAAAACGGGCTTGATGAATACGCTCGGCGCTTTGATTATCCCGGGATTGTTTTCGGCGTGGAACGTGCTGATTTTGAAACAATTTATGGAAGGAATTCCGAGGGAAACCGAAGAAGCGGCGGAAATGGACGGCGTTTCTCAACTCGGCAATCTGATTTATATCGTTCTTCCAATGTCCAAAGCAGTTCTTTCCGCGATATGCATGTTTACGATGGTCGGGCATTGGAACAGTTGGTTCGACGTCAGCATTTACATCAGCGACAATGCGCTCTGGACTTTGCAATATTACATTAAAGTAAATTTCGACAACACCTCGGGATTAAATCAAGGACAACTCGACTTTATCATTTCTCAAGGTTCGTCGGTTAATTCGATAACCATGAAGATGGCGTTGACGGTTATTTCTGTTTTACCGATGCTCGTTCTCTATCCTTTCTTCCAAAAATACTTCACTCAAGGCGTTTACGTCGGAGCGGTGAAAGGGTAAAGCGCCGTTTGTCGGCAGAGTAAGCAAACTTAAAAATAACGGGGAAGCTCCCCTTAAAAAATGGAGAAAAAGATGAAAAAAAGAATCATTCATACGTTGGTTTCGGCAGTACTTCTCGTTTCGGTTGTCTTTTCGACTGCGTGCAAAAAAGATACGCCGAAAGACGACGGCATTTCCGTAAAAATGCTTATCGGCGGATTTGTCAATCTTGCGACGGATAACAACGATCCGTATAAAAAATGGATAAAAGACAATTTCGGACTTAACGTCAATCTCGTGGCGGTCGGAGATATTTCCGGCGCCTCGGTCACGCAGTTTGCTTCGAACGAAAAACCCGATATCGTGGTGTTCGACAATCTTGACGAGTATAACACCATTTCCGAGCAAAACGTTTTGCTCGAAGATTGGACGCCGTATCTGGCGAAAATGCCTAATGCAAAGAAAATAGTCGAGCAGAAAGACGCGGATAATCCGAATGACGACTCCGTTGCGAGAAAAATGATGACGGAAAACGGAAAATTGCGCGCGATCTGGACGTTGCCCGACTCGCCCACGTGGTCGCTCAAAATCCGCGAGGATTGGGCGCGTGAATACCGCGCGACGACGACCGGCGGAACGACTTCCGACGGGCTCTCTTACCCCGCGGGGAAAACCGCTACGGACGGCGGCGAATGGCAACCGAAAACGCCCGAAGATCTCATCAGTTTTGCGAGATGGATAAAGGCGACGAAGAAGAATTGTTATGCGTTTACGTCGGCGGGCGGACAGAGTTCTCTCGGAACTTTGGGCAACTGGCTCCCGCTTATGTGGGGAACGGTGGCGGAAATGCCGTACGGCGCGTTCGTCAACGAAAACGGACAAGTGGATTTTCCCGTTGTGAACGGAACCCATAAATATTATATCGATTTCCTCAAGCAGATTGTTTCGGAAGGGTATATAGACCCCGCTTGGTATACGCAAACTTGGGAAAACAAGACGAAAACGAAGCAAGGGTATATCGGAATCGAATGGTACCCCGGCGCCATTTCGACGGAAACGCAGGCTTTCCACGAAGACGAGGATACCACCGATTGGTGGAAAACCTATGCGCTCCCGTGCGCAAAAGGATTCGACGCGGGCTATATGCCCGTTGAAGGATACGTCGGGAATATCATCTGCGTTTCGAAAAGAGCGGCAATCGACGCGAAGAAAATGGACGCGATTTGCAAGTTTATCGATTCATGCCTCGTGTACTACGACGAATCGTCCGATTCTTTCGTTCGTCCCGCGGGCTATAACGCGTTGCGCTGGGGCGTCGGCGTCGAAAGCGGATATGAATATCGGGATATCGAAGGAAGCAATTATAAATATATAAACACGAAAGACGCGGACGGTAAGAAATTTTACAGAAATACCACCGTGGGCGCCGGTTCCTGGGACTGGGGCGCATGGATCGCGACGAGTAAGGACGGCATCGTTCAGGGCAACAAAGCCGAAGTGGACGCTCTGACGAAAAAAGTCGTGGAGCATAATTCGATAACAGCGTCGATGAAAACCAAAACGCAGATAGGCAGTTCTCTCAATCTTGACGGTTCGATGATCAAGGCTCTGAACACTCAACAGATCAGATGGGAGTATAACTACGTTATCGGCGAAAAAGTTATGTCGTACGACAACTTCGTAAGACAATGGAAAACCGCTTGGGGCGGCGACGAACTGATGAAAGAAGCGGAAAGACAATTTGCGAAGTTGGGACTTATCTGATTTTTTGAATCGCGAAGGGAGAAAAAAATGAAAAAAGACAATATTGCTTTAATATGGCTGAAAACGTTTTTCGTTTCGGTTTTTGCCGTTTCGTTGTTTGCCGTTTCGTTGCCTTTCGGTAACGCCGCGGTCAAGGCGTATTCGGAAACCGCGACTACCGTGACGTATTCGTTCGATTCGGAAGAGGAACTCAACGATTTCGTATCGGTTTGCGTTTCGGAAGAAAGCGGAACCGCCGGCGAAATAAACGAGGTAAATTCAAATTGGGTTTATAACGCCGAACGCTCGGCTGTCAAATCAAAAAGAACGGGAACGGGAACGGGATCTACGGGCAACGTCGTGTCGCTCTATCTGACGGAATATCTTTTTACCTGCTTCCGCGCCGAAATCGTTATGGATTTCGACGGCGATTCGTCCTGGGGCTGGGGTGGCTTGCAATTCGGAAAGACACAGATCGATACGGGCTGGAGAACGGACGGATGTTTTGCGTTTGCTCAAAGAGAGGGTTACGCTTCGCTTTGGGGAAGCAACGGGTTTGGCGGTACGGCGATAGACGCAAAATCGATAAGCGGCGCGTTCGATAAAAACTCGCCTTTTCTGCTCCGCGCGGAAGTGTTCGGCGGGAAATGCAGAGTGCAGGTGACTACCGTCGACGGCGGACACGTTTATTCGGAAATAGAATATGCTTTTCAGACGGACGATTGGAACGCCGAAGGTTTCATAGGCCTGCAAAGCGTGGATAATTCTCATAATTTCTATTCTTTGTCCGTTACCGCGCTCGACGAAAAAGGAAATCCGACGAACTTAAAGCATAGCGGAGAGGTAAACGCAATAGAGTTCGAAAACGAATCGACCGTGGTCGAAGTCGGCGTTCCTCAGACGTTAAAACTGAAAAACGGCGTCGGAAACGGCAATCCGCTTCTCGTTTGGGATACGAACAACAAGGACGTTGCCATCGTTAAAAACGGTTGCGTTACCGGGATAAAAGAGGGCAATGCGTCGGTATACGCTTATTCGCTCAAAGATTTTTACGTAAGCGGCGAGATCACTCTGACCTTTAAAAATGGCGAAAAAACATATGTATTCGACGACGCGCGGTCGCTTGACGGATTCAAGGCGACCAAGGTGATAAACCCGAACGATCAGACCGCCGGTGCGGAAAAAATCGATCGGCATTGGGAGATAACGAAAGACAAAACTCTTAAAAAAATCAACTTGCCGATCAATAACGCGGCTTCCGACGAAAACTTCAATTGCCTTTATATCGCCGGCAGAAAGTTTAAGGATTTCGAAGCCACGATAGTTTACAGAAACACTTCCGCGGACGCGTACGGCTGGATAGGCGTCACTTCCGGTGCGACTGAGTTCAACAAGAGATTCATCGAAAAAGGCTTGGGCTTGTTTGTTCAAAAGGAAGGCATTCCCACGATCTGGGGGGATAAACACGGTCTGCAAGAGGGTAAATCGGGCATATACGGAATAAATTCATGGCACGCCATGAAGATCAAAGTATACGGCGAAACAGCCGAAATGTATATCGACGACATGTCTGCTCCCGCGTTTACGAGAAATTACGACGGCGGCTTTTCTTCCGGATACGTCGGCATCGTAACGACGGGAATGGCGCAGTATGAAATTGCCTCGTTCGCGGTTTATCCGCTGACGCAAAGCGGCGAATATACCGACTTTTCGGCTATTACCGCCGTTTCGATAAAAGAAAAGAACGCGGGTGCCGTGGTAGGCGACAAGCGAAAACTCGAATTGAACGTAGTTGGCGAATGTGAAGTGATGCCTGAATTCAAGCTCGTTTCTTCGGATAATAACGTAGCGTTCATAAGGGAGGACGTCATCTATTTCATATCGGAAGGTGAGGTCACGCTGACGGTTTATTGCGAGGACGATAAAAGGCTGACGGACAGTTTTACCGTATCGGTAAGATCGGACGGCAACGACGAAAAACGATATCACTATGATTCGGGAAACGCTTCCGATAATTCGTCGGAGACGAGCGAAAACGGCTGCGGCGGTTCTCTCGCGGCGGGATTAAACGGCGCGGCGCTGCTTGCGGTGATATCGGGAATCGTTATTTATCAAAGGAAAAGAAAAGTATGAAAAAATTGATTAGTCTGATTTTTGTCGTTATTCTTGTTATGGGTTGCTTCGGATGCGGAACGACGGATAATTCGTCGGGCGGAACAAAGAACGATATCGTGAACGATTATAAAGTGTACGATTTAAAAAATATCGCGTATGAAAAGACGAAAAACGCGCAGAAAGTGCAGAGCGACGAAGTCGGTTTGACGCTTTCTCCTATTCCCGAATACGAAACCGGTGAAAAAGTGGCTGCGACCGTTCGGGTAAAAAGAACTTTCCCCGACGAAAAACCGTATTTTTACGCAATCGTCGATTGGGGCGACGGAACCTGGAGTTACGAAGGTCCGTATAAGAACGATTCGGACGACAAGTCGTCTGCGACTCTTTATCACGCGTATAAAACAAGCGGAGGTTATTCCGTAAAGTGTTGCGCGGTCAATCTGTCCGACGGCAAACTTTACGGCTGGAGCGAGGAAGAAAAATGCACCGTAACGGGAAGTTTCGTTTCTTCCGCGGCGGTAAACAAGATAAAGCCGTTTGCTTCTTCGGTGGTTTCGGGAAAACTCGTCGATCTGCTTGACGGAAAAAGCGATACCGGGGTAAAGACGAACGCGTCGACCGATTCCGATAAAGAAGAATATATCGGCATGTTTTTCGATGATTTTTACAGATTGTCGTCTTTCGAAGTCCAATTCCCCGAAAGCGAGAATTTCCCCTGCAACATAGCGGCTGAATATACTACCGACGGCGGAAAAACCTGGTATTCTTTGCCGAAATATTACTATTTATACGACTATAGCGTCGGGCGTTATCAGCCGATAATGCGCTTTCCCAATCCGGACGGAGCGACGCTTGTTTTCGATATGGACGGAATAGTCGCCAACGGAATAAGATTGTCCGCAAAACTTTTCCTTTCTGACGACAGGACGCTTTCCGTGAGCGAAATGCGTGCTTACGGCGACAAGCAACTGCTGTTTTACACCGAAAACGGCGGAACTTACGACGCCGATCTCAACAATATGTGGACGATATACGGTTCTGCGCAGACGGAGCCTATCGTTGTCGGCTCGGTTTACAGCGCAAAAACAAATCAATCTCCGTTCAGAACGGGGTTTGCGGAGATACTTTCCACCGAGTGGGCTGAATGGAACGGTCTTAAATTCAATTGGAACGAGCGAGAGGACGCGAAAGAAGCGTATCTCAATCAACTCGTGAACATTCGTTGCGGTTCGGACGGCTGGTCGGGCGACGACGGCTACGTCTGGGCGACGGCGGATTCTCCGAAGCATCTGGGCGAACAGAACCACTATACGCTCAATCCGATCTTCATCATCGCGGCAAGGAATTACCTTTTACAGGGCAATCAGACGATAGTTTACGAAAACGGCGTCGAGGTTCCGTTCATGGAGGCGACTAACCGTATCGGTCAGACCATGCGCGAGAAAATCGATAAGGCGATGAACTATATGCTCGAAGTGCTGGAGGGTAAATCGGGAATAATAACCGTTTACGATCCGGAAAACGACGGCACTCAAACGGGAAATTCTTCAAACTATTGGGATACGCACAGGTCGTTCGGATATAAATCCGCATATGAAAACGCCTTGTTTTACGCTTCGCTGAAAGCCATGGCGGATATCGAAAAATTCGTCGGCGACGAGGATTCGGCGAACGAATATCTTGCTCTTGCCGAAAAGAGCAGGGAAACGTATAACAAGTTGTTCTGGGACGCTCGCAAGGGCAGATATATCAACTCGATAAACGCAAAAGGTGAGCGCATAGATTTCGGAATGACGGTGGTGAATTATTACGCCGTCGCATACGGACTTGCGGACGAAGAAAAAGCGAAACTCATTTACGATTGGGTTGACGGCTCGAGAATTATTGACGGCGATACTTCGACGGGCAAGGATATTTACGGCGAATTCGTTTACGCTTCGCGGGTAAACACCGTTGACGTTTCGACCACGGGCGAGCCTTATTATTGGTGGGATCACGGCGGAAATCTGCCTTGCACTCCCGGCACTTTCGGCGGATACGGACATCAGATGCAGAACGGCGGTACCATCTTCTATATTTCGTATTACGATATGATGGGCAGACTTAAAAAACTCGGCGCAGACAGCGCGAACGGAAGATTTTCCGTCATTATGAACGAATTCCATAAAGATTCGCTCCGCAGAAACAGATATATGACTTACGTTCAGAACGGGTATCAGGGAGTAGGCGAGTACAGCGAGGGCGTTATCGGAGAATTTCCCGAAAGCGGACTCGTGCCGCTCACTTTCGTCACCGGCTTTTTAGGCTTGAACGTAACGCCCGAGGGGCTTGAAATATCGCCCTCGTTGCCGAGCGAATATTCTTTTGCCGGAATAAGGGAATATCGTTTCGCGAACAGGGTTTATTCCGTTCAGGTGCGCAAAGACATCGATGAACCGACCGTGCAATATAACGACGAAAAATATTTCGTCTGCGTGCCGGCAAGCGGCAAATACGTCATTACGAAAGACAATCGCCTTATTAAAGCATAGTGTTTAACGAAAGGAGAACGATATGAGAAAAATACACAAAGACGTACCGATTCTGTTCAAGCCTTACGAGTGGAAAGTCGAGGAAACCGAATGGTCTTTCGAAAAAAATCGTAACAACGAAACTATTTTCACGACGGCGAACGGATATCTGGGGATAAGAGGGTTTTTCGAAGAGGGGTTCGGCAACGAAACTTCGCTGGACAAGACGGACAGAACGACCATGATAAACGGAATTTACGAATATTTCCCTTATCATCATATCTGGTGCCGACCCGGATTTCCCGAAAGATTCCATTCCATTGTGGCGCAGGCGGATCCTTTCGACGTTTCGGTCGAAATCGACGGCGAGAAAATCGATTTTACATACTTCAAGGACAGAGTTTCCGCCTATTCCCGCACGCTCGATTTAAAGATCGGCACGATTACGAGAAAGTTTGTATATACGACGGAGAGCGGCAAAAGAGCGGAACTTGTTTTCGAGCGGTTTGCCTCGCAGGATAACAAACATCTCGCCGCCGACAGGATAACGATAAAAGCCCTCGACGATTGCGGAGTTTGTGTCAGAACACGCATTTCCGCGCCGTTGGGCTGCTGTTCGGCAAAAGAAGAGATTGGCGGCGGGCAGGGCAACGTTTTCAAACTCGGGAAAGCGGACTTTCAAAGCGGCGTTCAATCGATGACTTACGAAACGATCGTTTCGAAGTTCAAAATAAGCGTTTCGGCGTATGACGATTTTAACGTTTCCCCCGTCGTAACGACCGAAACGGACAGAGTCGAAAGCGAATATCGGGCGGAGTTAAAGGCAAATCAAATTTTTCAAGGGGCGAGATACGTAGCCTACACGACGGACAGAGATTTTTCCGATTATTCCGAAAAATCGGCGGAAATAGCGAGAAACGCCGCCTTATGCGGTTTTGACGCGGAACTCGGGAAAAGTTTCTTGCACATTGCGGCGTTCTGGGAAAACACCGATATCACCGTCGATACTGACGTAGCGGTTCAGCAAGGCTTGCGTTTTTCGGCTTTTGAAATTTTTCAGTCGACGGGAAAAGACGGCATAACCAACATTTCGGCAAACGGGCTTACGGGTACGGCATACAGCGGACATACTTTTTGGGATACCGAAGTGTTTATGATGCCGATGTACATATACACCAATCCCGAAATAGCCAAACAACTTATCAAGTACAGATACAACATTCTTGACAAAGCGCGTGAAAGGGCGAAACAAATGGACGACTGCGGCGCATTGTTCAGCTGGAACTCGATAAACGGTGAAGAATGCGGACACGTTTTCGAAGCGGTTACCGCGCAGTACCATATAAACAACGATGTGTTTTACGCGATTTACAGATATTTCGAAGCAACGCGCGATGTCGAATTTCTTGTCGATTTTTGCGCCGAAATTCTGTTCGAAATCTCGAAATGCATGGCTCACAGAGGCGCTTTCATCCCGACGAGAGGGAACAAGTTCTGCATAAACGTCGTTTGCGGACCGGACGAGTATAATCCGATAGTCGACAACAATATGTACACCAACGTGCTTACGCAGAAGCAACTGAGATTTTCGCTTCTGGTGAAAGAACTTCTTCAAAAAGATTATCCCGAAAAATTCGAAGAGTTAACCGAAAAATGCGGATTGGACGAAAACGAATTTCTTCTCTGGAAGCGCGCCGCCGACAACATGTACATTCCGTACAGCGAAGAACTGGGAATGTATATGCAAGATGATAATTTTATCTATAAAGATCCGATCGACGTGGATAAAATTCCTCGCGAGAAGTTGCCGCTTCTGACTCACCTGCATCCGCTCAACCTCTGGCGTTATCAGGTTTGCAAGCAAGCGGATATAGTTCTTCTGACGTTCATTTGCAGCGACTATTTCACTCTCGAAGAGAGAAAGAAAATTTTCGATTATTACGAGCCGAAAACGATCCACGACAGTTCGCTTTCCGCGAGCATACACTCGATCGTCGCTTGCGACGTAAGCAACGCGAACGACGCTTACGGCTATTTGCGGCAAGCCGCCAGAATGGACCTCGACAACGTAAACGGCAACACTTTATTCGGTTTGCACGCCGCGTGCATGGGTGCGTCCTGGATGATGATCGTCAACGGATACGCGGGGCTTAGAATTTATGACGGCAAAATGCATTTCAAACCGTTTATCGATGAAAAATGGAACGGTTATTCCTTTACCATATTGTTCAGAGGCACGAGGTTAAGCGTGTCGGTCGGCAAGGACAAAACGGTCTATAAAGTATTGTCGGGCGATGCGATAGAGATAGAACATAACGGAAAGTCGTTTACGGTTGAAAACGAGATTTCCGTTCCGATGAAAAAGGAGACAGTATGAAAAAATCTTTTTCCGTTTTTGTTACGATACTCGCGGCGAGCGTCCTGTTTGCGTGCGGAATATCGTCTATGCAACAGAAAACCGTTTTTGCCGCCGAAATATACAGACAGGATTTTTCGTCTTACGACAGCGTTTCGGACGATTTTTCGGCGTATTATCAGCTGGTCATGGGTGCTCCGAACGTTTCTGCGCCTTTGGGTAAAAGCGGCGACGAAGGGTGCAACTGGTACGTGGAAAACGGTTGCGTCGTAAGAAAATCTTTGGAGGGCGATATCGATCAATCCGCGGGTGCGGCAAGCGTCGCCACCCTGACGTACACCAAAAAACAGTTTGTTAATTTCGAACTCAAAGTCGATTATAAAATGGGCGAAAGCACGTATTTCTGGCCTGTCGTGGCGTTCAGACAAGCCGACCCCGGCAGATATTTTCTCGAGGACGGAGCGGGCGTTTTCGTCCAGCGCGAGGGAATGGTCACGCTGTGGGGAGGAGAAGGCGTCGGCGGTCCGTACGAGGGCGTGGGCAGCGGCGATTACAGACATCTCGAATGGCATACCATGCGGATCGTGGTGAGCGGCGTTGACTTAAAAGTGTATCTCGACGGAAGCGATAAATCGTCTTTGGAAAGAAAACTGCCCGAAAGTATGTTCCGCAAGGGATACGTTTCGCTCGTTTCCGTAAACAACGATTGCGCGTTCCGCAATTTCGAGATCGGAGAATTACCCGTAACGGCAATAGAACATACGCGTCCGCAAAAACCCGAAGAGGAAGCAAGCGGAAACGACGCGTTGACAAATCTCGGTCAGAGAACCGAAACGATAGACGAATTGCAAGGGCTTAAGCAAAAAACGAACACGGTTCCGACGCAGCCCGAAAACAACGGAAACGGCGGCGCGCTTATCGCGGTCGTCGTTGCGATAGCCGTTCTCGTATGCTGCGGCGTTGCTTTCTTCGTCGCAATGCGTAAAAGACAACGTAAAAAAGCAAAATGATATACATTTTTATCGATTTTTGCGATTTTGTACTTTTTTTTACTATTGTTTTCGGTGAAAAAGTCTATTATAATTGTTTCGGCTACAAAAGGAGGATTTATGAAAGAACACAAAAAACACAGCAAAACGCTGAACCGATTCAAGGTTTTCGGCGCGGCGGCTTTGTCGATCTTTTTGTCCGTTTCGGGCGTTTCTTTGTCCGAAACGCTCGTTAACGCGGAGGACGGAGTCGGTGAAGTAAAAACGGTTTTCGTGGATTTTTCGGACGAAAGTCAGAAAGATTTGTTCGACGCTTATTACAGTGCCGACGGCGAAACCGCGACTAAGGTCGATTTTGACGACTATTGGGAAATAAAAGACGGGAAATTATACGGAAAAGCGGACGGCGGTTACAGTTCGCTCATTTTTAAGGATTACGGACTGATGAATTACGAAATGTCCGCCGATTACGCCTCGGAAGGGAGCGGCTACGGCGTGCTTCTTTCGAAAATGAGAAGAAAGGGCGTTTCGTCGAGAGCTTCGAAAGAGGAAACTTACCGCGAATACGGGCATGGCGTGTTCGTCGAAAACGGCGAAGCGGTCATGCAGGGCGATTTCCGTTGTATGGGCAGTAGTCCGGACGCCGGAATAAAGAAGAAAAAACTCATCGGTTACGACGCGACGAAAGAGCATAACATTTTCGTTCGTTGCTTCAACGACGAATACGAAATGAAAATCGACGGAGTAAGCGCGATTCAAACGATCGGCGGTGGCGGCATCGGCTTTATGGGCATTCAGACCGTCGGCGGCAAAGGCGTTTTCGACAATATCAGAATAAAGATGCTCGATTATAACGGGCAGGAAAAGGATATTTTGCCGAACGACGATATAATTCGCGTTGCCTGCGTCGGCGACAGTCTTACGTACGGCAGTTCCAAAGACGGTTACGATTCCGCGCAAAATACCCCGGGCTTTCTTCAGAAAATGCTCGGAAACGGTTACGACGTAAGGAATTTCGGGCTCGGCGGCAGAACGGCGATAGAAAAAAGCGGTTCGTGCATTATGTATTGCGACGGCTCGTTCACCGATCTTTCGGCTGAATATGAAATGGCTGTCAAATACAAAGCCGATATCATTTACGTCATGCTCGGAACAAACGATTCTCAGACTACCTCCGGCTATTGGGGCAACGATCTTGAAGAGGGCGCGCTTCTGTTCGAACAAGGATATCAGAAAGTGCTTGACGGACTGACCGAAAACAATCCGAACGCAAAGATATATCTTCTCATTCCGCCCACGTACAGACATAAGTCCTTGCCGCAGCTTACCGAAGAAATGATCGCCACGAGAGCGAGAACTTACGTGCCGGAAATCGCGAAGAAAAACGGGCTTACCGTTATCGACGCAAACGCCGTGACGAAAGATCTCGACACGTCGCACCTGTTCGACTATATACATTTCGATCCTTACGGATACAGCCTGATCGCGGGCGCGGTCTACGACAGAATCGCGAGCGACAGCAACGAAACTCTTACCGTCGGTTACGGAGAAGATGGGATCACTCTTAAAATAGGCGAAAAGATCGAGCTGAAACAAACGAGCGTTACGAATCCGCGTTGGATCGTTCTGAACGACAAATACGCCGTTAAGGACGACAACGTGCTGACCGCGATTGCCGCGGGCGAAACCGTCGTCAACGCGATATTGGGCGAACAAAAAATAAGCGTGAAACTCCGCGTCGAAAACAATTTTGAAATCGGCGAGGTAAAGGCGGCGAAATCGTCTTTGACTTACGGAGAGGATTTGCCGGAATTGACGGTGAACGCCCCCGTGAAAGGACGGATCGCTTTTGCGGACGGCGAATTGCCGCAGATGGGCGAAAATTCTTATAAATGGATTTTCACTCCCGATGAGGCGATATATCAACCGGTATACGGCGAGATCACGCTCACGTATAAAAAAGCCGTTCCGCAAGCTTCCGCTCCCGTCGTCGACAACGTCGAGTTCAAAAACGGAATGAAATTGTCCGACGTGAGCTTACCCGACGGGTACAGATGGGAAACTCCCGAAAACGGCGTGAAAGAAGGGAAAAACAGCGCGGTCGCGGTCTACGTCGTCGAAGATACCGAACATTATGAGAATCCTCGCTTCGAGATAACTTTCAGGGCGATCGCGACGGAAAAGGACCAAAGCCCGATTTTGGCTGTCTTATACACTTTCATGGGGGTCGTTATCGGTGGCGCTGCCGCGTTCGGCGTAGCGTTTTTGATAAAAAGATTAAGAAAAGGGGAAAACTGATATGAAAAAAATCAAAAACACGTTGTTGGCTTTTCTGGCATGCATAGTCGCGTTTTGCGGCACTGCCGTATTCGCCAACGCGGATGTGGTTTACAGCGGCGACGACACGTTCGTCACGACGAACGTTGCCGCGGGCAAACTTGTTTCTTTTACCGATAAGGACGGCGTGGCGATTCCCGAAGGATATCTTCACGATCTTCACGGCGGCGCGTTGAATTACGGCGCGTTGACGGACGGCGACGCCGAACCCGGAATGGGACATTCAATCATACAGATAAACGATGAAAACGGACCTGTACGTGCGTTTGCGGTGCTCGATCTGGGCGAAAAGCGGACGATAAACGAAATCGGCGTTTGCTTCTGGAACGACCATAACTACGGCGGAATCGTAATGCAAGTTGCCGATTCGGCGGACTTTTCCGACGCGATAATGGTATGGAACAACGACGTCGCGAACGTGATGGGGCAAGGTGCGGGCGAAGAAATCCAATATAAGGATACCCCGGGCGCGATTCAGCATATTAAAGTTTCGCCCGTTGCCGGCAGATACGTAAGAGTATCCGGCTATTCCTTGTCCGAAGGACAGACGAGATTTTCGGAGATAGAAGTTTACGGCGTTACATCGGGCTTCCTTCCCGTTACAGCAAACAAAGTATCGGGGAAGGCTTCGAAAAAAGACGAAATAACTCTTTCCACGATGCGTGAAGGAGCGAAGATTTATTACACGACGGACGGAACTCTTCCTTCCGCAAAATCGACCGAATATACCGCTCCGATTAAACTCGGGGATATCGAGGCTTCGAAAGTGTTGATTCGTGCCGTTTCCGTCGCGGACGGCAAATCTTCCGCCGTTTCAGATTTTAAGTTCGACACGACGGAAAAATCCGTAAACGTCGCGCTTGGCAAAATCGGAACGACCGACGGCGTCGAGCCGAAAGCGTTCCAGGGTACCGCGACGATGGAAAAAGTAACCGACGGCGCGGAAGATCCGTTTAACGTAATGGGAACGGATACGCCGAGCTGGTTAAAAATCGACCTCGGTAAAGTTTACGCCGTCGACACGGTAAAGGTCAAGC
>CAKQKN010000024.1 GCA_934249215.1 uncultured Clostridia bacterium | reverse complement strand
GGATCAAATGCCGTGACGACTTAAGTTTGCGATATTCCTTAATATAATATACTTATTTCAATATAACCCACTTACTTCGAATAGTTGGGGGCTTCTTTGGTGATTTCGACGTCGTGCGGGTGGCTTTCGCGAAGCCCGGCGTTGGTAATGCGGATGAATCTGCCCTTTTCGCGGAGCGTGTCGAGATCGCGGCAACCGCAATATCCCATGCCCGAGCGGATTCCGCCGCACAGCTGATATACGGTGTCGGCAAGTTCGCCCTTATAAGCGATACGCCCTTCGATTCCTTCCGGAACGAGTTTTTTCGCTTGCTTGACGTTGGACTGGAAATATCTGTCGGACGAGCCGCGAGCCATTGCCGCAAGCGAACCCATTCCGACGTAAACCTTGAATCTTCTGCCCTGATAGATGACTTCTTCGCCGGGCGCTTCCTTACAGCCCGCAAGGAGCGAACCGAGCATAACGCAGTCCGCACCCGCGGCAAGCGCCTTGACGATGTCGCCGCTGAACTTTATTCCGCCGTCCGCAATGACTTTCGCGCCGAGTTTGTGGGCGGTTTCAGCCACCTCGAGCACGGCGGTGATCTGCGGCACGCCGACGCCCGCGACGATTCTCGTCGTGCAGATACTCCCGGGGCCGATCCCGACTTTGACCGTGTTCGCGCCCGCGCCGATGAGCGCTTCGGCGGCTTCCTTGGTTACGATATTGCCCGCAACGATGGGAAGAAGAGGATATTTCGCGCGGATCTGACCGACGGTATCGATTATTCCCTTGCTGTGTCCGTGCGCCGAATCGACGACGATCACGTCCACGTTTGCGTTTACGAGCGCTTCGACCCGTTCGAGCGTGCCCGCCGAAACGCCGACAGCCGCGCCTACGCGGAGCCGCCCGACGGAATCCTTGCAAGCGTTGGGATAGTTGACGGCGTTATCGATATCCTTGCTCGTTATAAGTCCTTTGAGTTTGTAATCGTCGTCGACGATGAGAAGTTTTTCGATTCTGTTCTGCCACAAGATCTTTTTCGCCGTTTCGAGCGAAGTTCCGACCTTGGCGGTGACGAGTTTGTCTTTCGTCATGACGTCCACGACGGGCGTATCGTCGATCGGAAGATATTTAAGATCGCGGTTCGTGATTATTCCTTTCAGCACGCTGCCCTCATCGACGACGGGCAGACCGCTTATTTTATATTTTGCAAGAAGCGCTTCCGCGTCCCTTATCGTCGCAGACAAACTGAGCGTGACGGGGTCGCTTATCATTCCGCTTTCGTTGCGCTTGACCTTGTCGACCTGCGCAACCTGTTCCTCGACGGACATATTCTTGTGAATAAAGCCGAGCCCGCCCTCGCGCGCGATCGCGATCGCCATTTCGGCTTCCGTCACGGTGTCCATCGCCGCGGAAAGAATGGGAACGTTGAGTTCGATCGTGTCCGTAAGGCTCGCTTTAAGGCTGACTTCGGTCGGTAATACGTCCGATTCCATGGGTATCAATAATACGTCGTCGAAGGTCAGACCTTCACCTGCTATTTTGTCGGAATAATTCATTGCAGCCACCCTTTGAATAAATTTTTGCTATTATATCAAAGAACGCGCGGTGTGTCAACGAAAGCGGATGCGGTTTCGGCAAAAAAACGCCGCCGCTTTTTCGATCGCGACGGTGCTTTTGATCCCATTTCGGAAAACCTTTCCGATCAGATCATTTTGTTCATTTCTTTGCGCAGTTTAGCGACGATTTTTTTCTCCAGACGGGATATGTAAGACTGGGATATTCCGAGCATGTCGGCGACCTCTTTCTGCGTTTTTTCAGGGCACCCGCCAAGCCCGAAACGCAAAGCCATGATCTGCTTTTCGCGCGGGGCAAGGGTTGACAGCGCACGCGACAAAAGTTCCTCGTCCACCGAGCTTTCAATCGTCGTGAAAACGCAGTCGCTGTCCGTGCCGAGAACGTCGGACAAAAGAAGTTCGTTCCCCTCGAAATCGACGTTGAGCGGCTCGTCGAGGCTGACCTCGCTCTTTATGCGGACGACCTTGCGAAGATGCATCAGAATCTCGTTTTCTATGCAGCGCGAGGCGTAAGTCGCGAGTTTTATGTTCTTGTTGGCGTTGAACGTGTTTATCGCCTTGATAAGCCCGATGGTGCCGACCGAAATCAGATCGTCGAGATCGACGCCCGTGTTGTCGAACTTGCGCGCGATATAGACGACGAGCCGCAGATTATGCTCGATGAGCTGGTCGCGAACGCTTCTTTCGCCACCGAGGAGAAGTTCGATTTTCTGTTCTTCCTCTTCCTTGGAATAAGGCTTCGGGAGCGCTTCGCCGTTGCTCATGTAGTGAAGCGCGTTCTTTTTCGCCCTGCGCTTAAGCAGAAAAAGATCTATCGCGGATTTGATTTTATTGAAAAAATTTCTTATAAAATGCGGCATAGTCTGCACCTTCGTTATATTTAGCCCGCTCGAGCGTTTCACCCGCCCTTTTCGCCGCGGAATCGTCCGGGAATTCCGTTCGCCATCACTAAACGTAAGCGTAAACGGCGGGAAGAACGAGCGAGTAGTCATCGCCGAAATCGACGGGGTTATCGGGTATTCCTATCTTTGCTTTATATATCGTATTCTTCTTTTTTCCGTTTATGACTATAATTTTTTCGAGAGAATACACCGTCATAAACGAACTTCCGCCGACCGTTCCGAAACAGACGGTTTCCGCCGACTTCGAGCAGAAAAGTCCGCAAGATTTAAGTTTCGGAACAAGCCTTTTTCCGGCGACGCAAACGCCGTTCAGGTCCTCGGTCAGAACGCCGTTCCCGCTGTCGATAAAGCCGTTGACGATGATTTTCCGCCCGTTAAGAAAAAGCACGCAACGCCTTACGAACGGAACGACCGTCCTTTTTCTGAAAAGCGCCGAAAAGACCGAATATGCGACGAAATATGCGCCCGCCCCGATCAGCAAAACGACGAACAAGGGAACGCCGCCGCTGAAAATATTGCTTATCGCGTCGTATTCCGCGCCGACTATTCCCGCGAAAGCGTAAATCATTCCGCCAAGAATAACGGTAAAAAATAAGAACAGCGCGTATCTTTTCAGATATCCGACGAAAGTTTCGGCTTCGAACGCGAAAAACACCATAAGCGCCGAAACCGCGATTTTCAAAACGACCGAAAAAAAGGGCGGAACGTTCCAGATCGGAAGATACACGGCGAAAACCGTTCCGAAGAGCGCGCCGAGCGTTCGCTTTTTCACGCTGCTTTTGTCCGCCACCCCGATTACGGCAAGACGCAACAGCAGATAATCCATGACGAAATTATCGATGATCGCATATTCAACGTAAACGTTCATATACCGATTATATACCCGCCGCGATTGTCGAAAAATCGGATTTTTTGGCATAAAAAAAGACACTTCGTCGTTTTTATCGACGAAGCGCCAAGTTGATTATAGGGATTCCAATCGTTATTTCAGAAATCGAGAAGGGGCAGATATTTGTTCTTGTCCACGGCGGAAAGGAAGAGATACAGACGCGGGCCGTTGTCCTGACCGAACAGAACGTTATAAAGCACCTTGAACGCCTTCATCTGGCGCGCCATGTTTTCCTTTTTCGTCAGCGACGGATCGTTGATTATTTCGTACAGATAGTTCTGAACGCTCTTTTCGTCGATCTCGTTTGCCGAAACGTAGTCGTAAAGTTTCTTTATGAGAGCCTTGTCGCTTTCCTCGAGCGAAGAATAATACTCGACGTTCTTGCTTTCGAGAAGTTTGAAAAGTTTGCCCGGCTGATGGCACGTGATCCAGTTCTTGACGCGGAGGAGTCGCTCTTCGTCCTGCTTTCCGAACGAAACGCCGATTTTCGCGAGCATTTCGGCAACGGCTTGCGGATTGAAGTCGACGATCGTCGCGACGGACGCGAGCACGCCGAACGGAACTTTCGAATAAGCGTCTTTGCCCTTAAGCATGCAATAATCGTATACCGCCGTGTTGTATTCGTCGGTTTCGCCCTTCTTATACGCTTCGAGCCCTTTATCGAATTCGCTGTAGTGGCGAATGATCGTGTCGTCGAAGTTGAACGCGAAGCCCGCTTCGGGCGCGTATTTGGCGAAAAGCCATCTGATCATATCGGGTTCGTAAACCTTAAGAACTTCGGCGGGAGTAATGTTGTTGCCCGTCGAGGAATGCATGTCCCCGAGCCCCGCGATCGACAGCCAGCCGTAGCCCTGGAAAAGCGGCGGCTCGATGCCGAATACGTTTTTCGCGACGTCCGACGCGACCACGTAACTTCCGCTCGCGGCGGCGTGATCTATTCCGCCCGGTTCGAAATCGACGCCCTCGACGCCCCAGCGCATCGGCCAGTCGACTTTCCACACGAGTTTGACGTGACCGTATTCGCGAACGTTGATTTTTTCCTCTTTTCCGCAAGTTTTGCAGCGGTAAACGAGCGTTTCGCCGTCGTCCGAAACGGAAACGACTTCGGTCGTATCCTTATGGCACGCCGAGCAATAAACGTTCACGGGAGCGTATTTTTCGCGATCCTCTTCGTTTTCTTCCTGCGTTTTATATTTTAAAAGAATGTCGTAAATGCGTTTTCTGTTTTTCAGCGCGAACACGATCCCGTCGGCATAACGATTGGACGTGTATTCTTTCGCCTGATAACGATAATCGGGGTGAATGTCGAGTTCCTCGAGCGATCTTTCGAATTCCTTTTCGTTATATTCGGCGTACGACGCGAACTCCCCGTGAGGATCGGGAATTTCGGCGTAAGGCATACCGAGATATTTTTCGAACCCTTCGCTTATCGCTGCGATATTAGACGGAACTTTTCTGAGCCTGTCGAACTCGTCCCACGAAAAAAGCAATCTTGCCTTTTTGCCCATTTTTCTGAGCGCGCGAACGACGTAGTAACTCGTCGCTATGTCGCGGAAATTGCCGATGTGCACCGAACCGGACGGGCTGATGCCGGCGGCGCAAACGTATTCTTCTTTATCGGGTTTCTTTTCGATTATTTCCCTTGCAAGTTTTTCTGCCCAATGCATAACTGTTCTTCCTCCCGGGCGCGTTTTACGCCCGTATTTTTTATCTCTATTTGGCTTATTCTGTTTGAGTTTGTTTATAATACCGCGCTGACAACGCGCTTTCCGCAAGTTGCGGGCTTACGGCTGCCCGAAAAAATCCGAAACGATTTTTACGAACGGTCGGTATATTTTTTCGGTGAGATCCGACCCCGCGTTTTTCGCCGTAACCGATATCGCGCGGTTTTACAGCGCGTTTGCCTCGTACGCCTCGATCATCTTTTCCGCGACTTCCTCGACGGTGAGATTGGTCGTGTCGATCACGCAGTCGTAGTTTTTCATGTCGAGAATGTCCACGCCGTAAAACTCCTTGAAACGAAGTCTTTCGCTCGCTCTGCGTTCTTCGATCTTTTTGACCGCGTCGTCGACGTTTTTGTACCGCTCGTTCGAACGCTGCGCCGCAACGATTCTTTCGGCGGCAACACGCGGATCGGCGGAAAGATAATAACTGAACGTGGACGGAACGAAGAAAAAGCCCAGCCTCGAATCGATTATAAACCCGCCGTCCTTGCTTTCGTAAGCGGTCTGATAATCGTCGAAAACCTTGTCGAACTCCGGCTTTCCCTCGATAAACTTGTTGAACTGACACGTGTCCATTCCGTACTCTGCGGCTTTGGCGCGCTGAATTGTTCCGAGCGTCACATGCTCGACGCCGAAGCGCTCGGCAAGAATGTCGGCAACGGTAGACTTACCGCTCCCGAGATCGCCCGTAATGGAAATTCTGAATTCTTTTTTCATCTATATCTTCATTCCTTGACCGACGGCAAAAGCTATCAATCCGTCGATAGGCTCCTTCGCTTGTAACGCGGTGCAATCGGTTAAGGGGGCGGTGCGCGAAAGAATCCGACCGATAAACCCGCATAACCTCACTGTGCTTTTACTACCCGAATGAATGTCGAGTGCAACCGTTATTTTAACGCACAACGGGATTTTTTTGCCGCCCGCTCCACGGGCTCCTTTCATTACCGCGGCATCGCACAACCTTGCCGCTTGTTCCGCTTTTCCGTTCGCCCGACCGATTTCGGTAATAAGCCCGCAAACGTACCCGAGCAGATCGCATACGACCGCGTTCCGTCCGCCGCCGAACCCGCCGAGAGCGCGGTTCGCCGAATACATTCCGTCGATAAACGAAACGGTTTCGTCAACGAGCGCGCGAACGTTTCTGACCGTTTTCGCAAACGTTATCTCGTCAACCGACTTATCTTCGGTCTTAACCGCTTTGCCCGCCGTTTTAACGGGTTTTACGACAGTCTTATCGCCGATTTTGCCCGCGGCTTTGTCAATGGTTTTACCGACGGGCTTCGCCGCCTTATCGTTCGCCTTATTCACGGTTTTTTTGACGTTGCCGACAGGTTTATCCGCCTTACCGACGGACTTTTCCGCCACTTTATTATCGATCTTGCCGACAGGTTTAGTCGCCTTGACGGGCATTGACTTTTTATCGGTCGTTTTATCCGCTTTCGGTTTATCCTTGTCCGCTTTGACGGATTTCGGAGCAGCCTTATCCGTCTTTACGGACTTCGTTTTTTTCTCGTCCGATTTAACGGGCTTCGGTTTTTTATCCGTCGCTTTATCCGCTTTCGGCGTATCCTTGACGGTCTTTATCGGCTTTTCTTTTTCGGTCGCTGCCGACTTTGCCTTTTTCTCGCCTGTCTTTTCGGGCTTCGCTTTCGCCTCGGCCGTTTTTTCCGTCTTGGTTTTTCCCTTGACCTCTTCAGCGGTTTTCGGAGCAGCCTTGTCCTTCTTTACGGACTTCGTTTTTACCTCGTCCGATTTAACGGGCTTCGTTTTTTTATCTGTCGCTCTATCCTCTTTCGGCGTATCCTTGACGGTCTTTATCGGCTTTTCTTTTTCGGTCGTTGCCGACTTCGTCTTTTTCTCGCCTGTCTTTTCGGGCTTTGCTTTCGCTTCGACCGTTTTATCCGCTTTCGGGTTTTCCTTGACCTCTTCAGCGGGCTTCGGATTTTCGGCAGATTTCGGTTTTTCGTCCGTCCGAGCGACCGCCTTAACGCCGACGGGCGCAACCAAACGACTTTCGCCGTCCGAGCTTTCTCTCTTATCTCCCGATTTTCGGGCTTTTATCGATTTGTCAGCGTTGCCTGGCAACGGGAAACAATCTCTCCGGCTGACAAACTCCCAGCCCGGATAACTGTTTCCCTTTGGTTGTTCTGTTTTCGACGGCGACTTTGGTACTGTCCGAATAATAGACCGTTCCGAGCCTGTCGAAGATTGCGAAGTCGAAAGATTCGCCCCCCGCGAGCCATTTTACGAATACGACGCATTCGCCGAGCGAAGCGTCACCGAGTTCGACGAGCTTGACGCCCTTTCTCGCTCTCGAAAGTTTATTTATAGTGCCGAGTATAACTCGTTTGAACGTGCCGAAACTCGTGGCAACGAAGATTTCGCCGTTGAAATCGTCGTCAACCTGCGCGCCGTAGACAACCTCGTCGCCCGCGGCAAGTTCGATACCCTTCACGCCGCCCGCAACGCGCCCTTGTTCGGGAACGGTGCCGTCCGCATAAAGACAAATACCTTTTTTCGTCGCGAAGAACATCTGCGAATTTTCGCGATAGTTCTCGACCGAAACGACCTCGTCGCCGTCTTTCAGTTTGAGAGCCGCAAAAGGACTCTTCGGCGCGAAATAGTCCGACCACGGCGACAACTTGACCGAGCCGTCGCGCGTGAAGAACATAAGTTTTCCGTCGGTATCGTCGTCGACGGCAAAAAGAGCAACGGGTTTTTCGCTGCCCGCCTTTTTATATATCTGATCGAACTTAACGCCGTCGAGCTGTTTGCCCTTGGAATCGGGAATAAGTTCGAGATCGATCTTGAAGCAGTTTCCGAAATTGGTAAACGCGAATACCGTCTGTTTGCTCGTGACGACGCAGCCGGTCGCGAACAAATCGCGTTTTTCGGGCTTTTTCAGCGCGAGAATCTTTTTGTAATCCTCGGACTTGATCTTTCTGATAAGCCCCTCGGCGGAAACGCCCACGAAGAACGATTCGAGCGGTCTGTCCGCGCTCTCTTCGCTCGCCTTTTCGACCACGACGTCATTATCGCTTCCGAGAACGACCGTGCGGCGTTCGTTGCCGTATTTCTTCTTTATTTCGCGCATTTCGTTCTTTACGATGGTGAACTGCATGCGCTTGCTGTCGACGACCTTGCGCAAATAAATTATGCGCTCTTTAAGCTCCGCCAATTCGTTCTGAAGGCTGACGACTTCGAGTTTCGTAAGTCTTGCAAGACGAAGATCGAGAATTGCCTGCGCCTGCTTTTCGGAAAGAACGAATGCTTCCTGCAGATTGGTTCTTGCCGTCGGGGTGTCGGGCGAGTTCTTGATGATGCGGATCACTTCGTCGATGTTCGTGACCGCAATGATAAGACCTTCAAGGATATGCGCGCGTTCTTCCGCACGTTCGAGTTCGAATTTCGTTCTGCGGAGAACGACGTTACGCTGATATTCGACGTAATAAGAAAGGACTTGCTTCAACCCCATCTGCTGCGGCTTGCCGTCGGCAATGGCAACCATATTGATTCCGAACGACGCCATAAGCCCGCTGTTTTTGTTGAGCGAAGCGATGATCTTGTCCGCGTCGGCGCCCTTTCTGATCTTGATGACGGCACGCATTCCCTTTCTGTCCGATTCGTCGCAAACTTCGGTGATTCCGCCGAGTCCGTCCTTGTTCGCTTCCGCCATCTCGTAGATCTTTTTGAGAAGGGCGGCTTTGTTCGTCTGGTACGGCAATTCGGTTACGACTATCGCACGGTCGGCTTCGGAGCCGCGTTTTTCGTGCTCCAGTTTCTCGACCGTCATTTTTGAATATATCTTGATCTTGCCCTTGCCGGTTTCATACGCTTTTTTCAGCTCGTCGCCCGCAACGACGGTGCCCCCGGTCGGAAAATCGGGGCCTTTGATGATCTGCATCAATTCTTCGACGGTTATTTTGGGATTGTCGATTACCGCGCAGGCGCCGTCGATTACTTCCGAGAGGTTATGAGGCGGAATGTTCGTCGCAAGACCTACCGCGATACCGGACGCGCCGTTGACGAGAAGGTTCGGGAAACGCCCCGGAAGAGTTGCGGGTTCTTTGAGCGAATCGTCGAAGTTGAGATCCCAGTTTACCGTGTCTTTGTCAATATCGCGGAGAAGTTCGGGCGCGAGCGGCTGAAGTTTGACTTCGGTATAACGCATTGCAGCGGCGCTGTCGCCGTCGACCGAACCGAAGTTTCCGTGCCCCGACACGAGCGTTTCGCGCATGTTGAAAGGCTGCGCGAGACGAACCATGGCGTCGTATACCGACGTGTCGCCGTGCGGGTGGTATTTCGCAAGGCAGTCGCCGACCACCCTTGCGCTCTTTTTATAGTCTTTGTCGGGAAGCATACCCTGATCGTACATCGAATAGAGTATTCTGCGCTGGACGGGCTTAAGTCCGTCCTCTACCCTCGGCAACGCTCTGTCGAGTATGACGTATTCCGCATACGGAAGCATGCAGTTATGCAATACGGCTTCCAGCGAATCGGTAATTATCCCCGTTTTCTTTTCTTCTTTTTCCATTAGCCTTTCCTCAAAGCCCGCGCGCCTGAAACGCCGCGCGCTAACCCTTTTTCGTCCGACTTTTTTCGTCGTCCGCCGTTTTTACTTTCGGCTTGTCCGCGATAAAGTCGATTTTCGTTTATTGATTCCGATATGCGATAAACCGCGTCGTCGCAACGTTAAGCGTTACGGCAAAGCCGATTTACCGTCGAAGTTAAGTCGTCGCAACACAAAAATGCGACTTACAGTCCGATTTTTTCCTTGAAGGAGTCAACCTTGTTGAAATCGGCGTATTCGGAAATATATTTCTTTCTGCTTTCGATTGCGTCACCCATAAGCGTCGTGATCATTCTGTCGGCTTCGGCGGCGTCCTCGAGCGTGACTTGCAACAGTATGCGCGTTTCGGGGTTCATCGTCGTTTCCCACAGTTGTTCGGGGTTCATTTCGCCGAGCCCTTTGTAACGCTGAAGCGAATAGCCCCTGCCGACCTTGTCGATCTTCGCCTGAAGTTCGTTGTCGTCGTAAGCGTATTCCACGATTTCCTTTTTGGAATCGCGTTTATATACCTTATAGAGCGGCGGCTGACCGATATAGACGTGTCCGTCGAGAAGAAGCGGCTTCATATATCTGAAGAAGAAAGTGAGAAGAATCGCACGTATATGAGCGCCGTCCTGGTCGGCATCCGAAAGAATTATGACCTTGTGATAATTGAGTTTTTTGACGTCGAACTCGCTGCCGATGTTCGTGCCGAGCGCGCTGATGAGCGAGAGCATTTCCTCGTTTTCGAGCACTTCCTTGACGTTTTTCTTTTCTACGTTGAGCGGTTTTCCGCGCAGGGGCAGAATCGCCTGATGCTGACGGTCGCGCCCTTGTTTCGCGCTGCCGCCCGCCGAATCGCCCTCGACTATGAAAAGTTCGTTGAGTTCAGCCGTTCTCGAAGTGCAGGACGAAAGTTTTCCGATGAGTTTTTTGACGTCGAGTTTGTTCTGTTTACGGATAAGGTCGCCCGCGTCCGCTCTTGCGCGCCTTACTTTCGCCGCCCCGATCGCTTTTTCCACGATAAGCGCGAAAATGCGTTCCGTCTTGCGATCTTCGAGAAGTTTCGTAAGCCCCTCGATCGTCGCTTTACGCACGGCGGCGTTCGCTTTCGAGTTGCCGAGTTTGGTTTTCGTCTGTCCCTCGAACTGCGCATCTTTCATCTTGATCGACAAAATGACGGTGAGCCCTTCGCGATAGTCGTCACCGACGAGTTTTTCCTTGACGTGCTTGACATTCTGCGCGTAGTTATTGAGAACGGTCGTGAATCCGGTTTTGAAACCCGTTTCGTGCTCGCCGCCCTCGCCCGTCGGAATGTTGTTGACAAACGAGCAGAGATTTTCGGTGTATTCGTCGTTATGCTGAATCGCGACCTGAATCTTTACGTCGTCTTTTTCTGCGGCTATGTAAAGAGGTTCGGGATAGAGGGTGCGCTTACCCTCGTTCAGATATTTGACGAAATCTTTAATTCCGCCCTTATAGAAAAAACGTTTCTCGTTTACGGCGTCGGGAATGCGCTCGTCGATAAAATCGATCGTCAGCCCCTCGTTCAGAAAGGCAAGTTCCCGAAGCCTCTTTATGATCATATCGTCGTTGAACTCGACCGTTTCGAAAACGCGCGCATCAGGTTTAAAACGAACAAAAGTTCCGCGTTTTTTCGTCTTTACGTTAAGATCGGCAAGATGCCCTTTCGGAACACCCGACATGATTTTTCCGCGCTTGTTCGCGTAACTCGAAAACTCCATTCCGTAAGTCGTTTTGCCGTTGTATACTTCGACTTTGAGCCATTCGGAAAGGGCGTTCGTTACCGACGCGCCGACGCCGTGCAAGCCGCCCGAATAATTATAGTTCTCGTGGTCGAACTTGCCGCCCGCGTGAAGCTGCGTAAAAACGACTTCGACGCCCGAAACTTTCGCCGTCGGGTGCTCGTCGATAGGGATGCCGCGCCCGTTATCTTCGACCGACGCGGAACCGTCCGCATACAGTTTGACGGTTATTTTGTTTGCAAAACCGTTTGCCGCCTCGTCGACCGCGTTGTCGACGATCTCCCACAAAATGTGATGAAGCCCCTTTATCCCCGTCGTACCTATATACATTCCGGGACGCATTCTGACGGCGTCCAGACCTTCGAGTATTTTGATGTCAGAGGACTTGTATTGACTCGCCATAAATCCCCTCCGCATAGTTATTTTTGCAGATTATATCATATATCGCCTTTTTTTTCAACTCTATACGGCTGTGTCGCGAATTTTTTTCGGCAAAAAAAATACGGCTTTTTTCGAAGCCGTTATTATATATAAACTTTTCCCCGAAATTTCGAGGTAAGATCGACTATTTTTCGGGGTGAAGTCGAATATTTGACGTATATTTTCGCCCTTGCTTTCGCCCGCACGCATGCGATTTATATTATGTTCGCGCCGCGATTTATGGGTGTTTTAACGCAAAAAGCCCGTCTATAAGTTGATTATCGCGTATTTCGGTCTTTTCGGAGAAAGACGGAAGAGTTTCTTTTCGGCACCTTTAAAAATCCCGTTCAGACTCTCTTCGGAACTTCGATAAGCGAAAAAGGATAAAACGAATCCGCGCCGTTCAACGACAAAAGCACCGCCGCGGGAACGCCCGTTTTAAGCGAAATTCGCTCGGGCGTGTCGCTCGGATGAACGACGTAAAGACGATTTTCTCCGCGCTCCACGAACAAAAGCGCGTTCTTGCGCGGCTCGCATGTAAGCCCGTTAGCCTCTATTATTCGCTTGGGCGACACCGAATATCGGAGCGCGATCTGATATACGCCCTCTCCGTCGGACACGCGATGGACGATAGTTTTTTCTTTTTTGAACGGCGATAATAACTTTCTCATATTCCGAATATATTATATCGTTTCAAAAAATATGCCGCGGAGAGTGATATTATCAAGAATCTTGCAAAAACCATGACGGTCGTGACCGTTTTGTCTTGTGTGGAGCGCGGGCTCGGATTTTTATACAGAGTGTTTTTGTCGCGGAGCGTCGGCGCGGAAGGGCTCGGACTTTACCAAATAGCGCTATCCGTGATCGGCGTGCTTATGACCGTTTCCGCATCCGGAATTCCCATAACCGTGTCGCGGATGATGATTAAAGACAAAACCTCGGGCGACGAAAAAAGCGTGAACTGCACCGTGACGGCGGGGATCGTGGCGGCGCTCGGCGTATGTCTTCCCGCCTGTATCTGCTGTTTCGCGTTCAAGGAACTTTTGTCGCCCGTCTTTGCCGACGCGCGCTGTCGCCTGCTGTTTCTCATCATCTTGCCGGGTGTCGTTCTCACTTCGGTCTATGCGGTAATCCGCGGATTTTTCTGGGGGACGAAGAGTTTTTACGCCTATTCGCTCATCGAACTTGCGGAAGAAGCGGTAATGGTGATCGTCGGAACCGTCTGCGTGCTGAAAGCTTCGACCGTGACCGAAAAAACCGTTATGGCAAGCATCGCCGTGCTCGTGTCCTACGTTTTTTCGTTCGTCGTTTCCTCCATCGTTTTCTTTATCAAGGGCGGCAGACTCAAAAACCCGTCGAAAAAGTTAAAGCCGCTCATCGCGTCGAGCACCCCCATTACGTTTATGCGCGGAGCCACCTCGCTCACTTCTTCGCTCATCGCCATCATTCTGCCCGCCGCGCTCATCGCGGGAGGCATGTCAAGGCGGGAAGCGGTGTCCGACTTCGGAATAATCAGCGGAATGACTCTGCCGCTTTTGTTCATTCCGTCAACGATAATCGGCTCGGTTTCGCTCGTTCTCGTGCCAGAACTTTCCAACGATTTTTACCGCAAAAACGACTTCGGCGTGCGCGCGAACGTGGAAAAAGCACTCATCATATCCACCGCCGTCGCGATGTTCATAATCCCGATTTTTATCGGCGCGGGACCGTATATCGGTCAGTTGATTTACAAAAATCGTCAGGCGGGAATCTATCTGCGATTCGCGGCGGCGGCAATGCTTCCGATGTCGCTCACGATGATCTCGACGAGCCTTCTCAATTCCATGGGAATGGAGCGGAAAACGCTTCTTTACTACCTTTCGGGCGCCGCTTTGCTTCTCGTCTGCGTGACGACTTTGCCGCAGATAATAGGCAATTACGGACTTATAGCCGGGTATTTGCTTAATTTTACAGTGAACGCCGCGCTTAACGTAAGACTTTTGAAAAAGATTTGTTGCAACAAACTGTTATACACGAAAAAGCAACTTATCGCGCTCCCCGTGATCGCGTTTTGCGCCCTTCTCTGCTTTTTCATGAACGAACTTTTTTCAAAACTCATCGGTCAATTCGCCGCCCTCGCGATCTGCGGCGTATGCGTTCCCGTCTGCGAACTTCTTCTTTTCGACGTGTTCGGCATTCTTAAAATAAACAAAATTCTCGGCAACTTTTTCGGCAAAAATAACACAGAAAAGCCCGATAATCAACTTATAGGCTGGGATATGAGCAAAAAAACAATCAAAAGATAACCCGTTAAAACTGTACCGTCTGATTTTTCGCGCCGTGGAAATAGATTTTTTCGCACACTCGACCCGCTCGTAGGAGCGTTCTGTAAATTCCGCCCGTTTTTTCAGCAAGCGCCGCGAGATTTTCCGTTACGTTCTTAAATTCGCAACTACCCTCGACGGCGCAGAGATTCATGCAATTATCGTTCACGCCACCCGCGAGCGTTTCCAAGCCGTCGTAATATCCGTAAGACAAAACGGAAGCCGCGACGTCCTTGTCGGTTCTATAATCTCCGTATAGAACGTTTTCGCCGCGCTTTATATCGCGGTAAAGAATGCTCCGTGCGTAAACGTTCATGATCGGATTAACTTCAAAAGTGCCGATAATGGGCTTATAGCCGTACATAAGAAGCCCAACCCTAACCATATCGCAATTAAATTCGCCGTAGAAAAGCGCGCCGCTTGCGCAGATATGCAAAAGGCTGCCCGGAAAGACCGATTTCGAAACGTCACCATATTTTTTGAAAATTTTATATTGCGAAAGCGTCGTTTCATAATCGAACGAATTGAAAAAATGCGAGAATGCGCCCGCCACGCGAAAACCGTTTTTTTTCGCAAAAAGAAGATCGCGCTCGAACAAGGAAAGCGAATCGTATCCCAAACGATTCATTCCCGTGTTGACGGAAAAGTGAAGCGCGGGCTTTTCCGGAATATCTTTTGAAGCACGGCAAATTCTTTCGAAATCGTCAGGATCGGCAACGGAGATTTCCACACCCGAAAAAGTCGCACGGATAACGTCCGCAACGGGCAAAAGACACAAAATCGGTTTTTCCACGCCCGCAGTCCGAAGGGCAAGCGCTTCCGACAAACTCGCGACGGCAAAACCGTCGCAAAACGGCTCGGCTTCGACGGCAATTCTGTAAGCGCCATGACCGTATGCGTCCGACTTCACAACCGCATAAAAGCGAGCATTCCCCGCCCTTTTCCTTATTTCGAACATATTCCTTTTAAGCTCGTCGATATCTATAAACGCTTTCGGTCTGAAATCATATCGGAAAGCGTTTTCGATCTTTTCTTTGCTCGGTTCCGTTTTACTACCCCCGTAGCTTCAAGCCGCACTTTTACATTATATTACGCCGCGAAAAAACAAATGGTTAAAAGCAATCCACCGGCATATGACGTGAACCCCAAAAGTTTAGACGAAACTTAATATTAAATGGTTTGTGAATGAGTTCGGTATTGTACCGGGCTCATTCCTTTTAGATTGAGAGATATCTTCTCGTTGTTGTAGTAATCTATGTATTCTTCCAAACAATACGTTTCAAACTACTTAAATCTTGGACTTATACACATAATTGATTTTTTTCAAAATCTGTCTCATATGTTTGACAAACCTACATTTTCGTTTTTTATGGGACCTTTTTCGTATTATTTTAGTGATTCCGATCGTTATAACTAAATACCGAAAAAACTTTTGCAAATCAGTCAGGAATAGAATCGATAATTTCCTTGAATTCGTCCTCGCTCAAGTCCTTCACGCGTAAATCATCATGCACGATAAAGCGCATATAGCCGCACATTCCGTTGATTTCGTAAGAGCCGTCCTCGCATTTTCCGATATCCGCCGTATGAATATAAACGTCGGTTCCGTCGCCGTAATCGGTGTAAATTCTCAAAAAGACGAATCTGCCGAAGATCTGAAAATATCGCTTTTCGTCCGTTTGACTCGCCGCACCGTCCGAATCGCAATAGGCAAGCATTTCTTTCGTTTCGCCGTTTTCCACATGGCAAAGAAACGCGGCTTCTTTCATTCCGTACTTTTTAATTATCTCGTCAAAAGTCATTTCACACCTCTATTCTGAAAATTCAAATCGCCGTTCCTTCCGTCGTTTTTTCTCTCCCATACACCCGTTCGGCTCGTCTATCTGCCCACTTCGATACGATCGAGTTTACACAACGCGTATTCGCAGACTTTTCCATTTTCAACCACTTTTAATTTATGATTTTCTTCTTCGGCAACACACGTCAAACCGTCTGTCAAATCGATAAAAATCCTATCGAAAGACCAATGATGTTCGACTTGAACGGACACGATCTGCTTTTTTGTTATGCGTCCCACATCGGCATTAAAAGTCAACGATTCGTCGTCGATTATTCCCCTTACGGATTTGTACGAATAGTTGCCGTATAAAGAATCGGCAGGAACGCATTTTTCGAAGAATTTTGCAGCGCTTGCACCGATCGACATCCCGCCGTCGAGTTTTATGTACTCAACCAATTCGTCTGCGTTATCAAAATAAACTTCATCCGAATCCGCACGAACCGATTCAATCTCGCCGCCCGCAAAAAATACGATTCCGTTCACCCATACGTTTATCGGAATTTGCTTTTTCAACAAAAAAATAGCTCTTTTTAATTGTTTAAACGGTGATTTTTGAGGTTTGATATGCCTTTCGCCCGTATAATGATCAATTTTTTCTTGCCGAAAGCCGTCATTTGTTTCGATCAGCGCCCCTTTCCAGTTTTTTATCTCGATTGCGAATAGTTTATTCCGATTCAAAACCAAACAATCGATCTCTGCATTTCCGTCAACCGACTCGACGATAATGTTTTGCTTTATTCTACATTCCGGCAATAATGTTTTAAGGCGCTCGACCGTCGATTTTTCGCCATCGTTTCCATACATTTTCGCAAGCGAAATATACGGGACTGAAGGCTCGGCTTTTCTGATAAACCCGATTTTTATCTTGTGAAAAAATTCAATAATACACATTTTTCTCTCGCTCTTCAAATCAGTATACCGCATAAAAAATTAAATGTAAAGTTTTTTAAGTTATTCTAACATCAAATTGTAGTGTTTCAGCTTGCCTCTTACTTTGTCTTTAGGATCATCCTTAGCCTTAAGAACGATACTTGAACAAAGCGAAGAACTGCAAACGGCGTGGCATTTAAAAGAAACGTTCAACGAGATAATGAAGATAACCGATTATGACGAAGGTGTTCGGCGTTTTAAGCAATGGATTGAATTGGTGGAAAGTTTAGAAATACCGGAATTTGAAGATTGCACGAAAGCCTATCGTCGTTGGTTTTGGGGAATAACGGAATCATTCAGGGTTCAGTATTCTAACGGTTTTACGGAAGGAAAAAACAACAAGATAAAGATATTAGAACGAAACGCATTCGGTTTCAGAAATTTTGAGAACTACAAAAAGCGCATACTGCTTGCCGCTTAAAAGACATTTTTAGTAAAATATGGCGGCAACTTAAAAAAGTTGCCGCCGCCATTAAACTATTTTCTAT
>CAKQKN010000023.1 GCA_934249215.1 uncultured Clostridia bacterium | reverse complement strand
GGTGGAACTCGAAAAATCTCACGTTTATCGACTGTCATATCGAAAGCAATCAAGGTTTTTGTTATATCGACGGCTTGACTTTGAAAAACTGCACGCTCGAAAAAACTTGCCTTGCTTTCGAATATTGCGAAAACGTGGACGCCGATATTAAGGGCGTCGTCGACAGCGTAAAAAATCCGTACTCCGGGCGAATAATTGCCGACGGATACGGGGAAATTATAATGGAAAGCGATAAAGTCGATACGCAAAAAACGGTTATCGCAACGCGCGGAAAGGAGTAATATGTACGATTTCAACAAGATCATAGACAGAAGAAATACCGGCTCGCTTAAGTGGGACGTAAAGGATAACGAAATTCCGCTCTGGGTTGCGGACATGGATTTTTGCGCGGCAAAGCCCGTTCTCGACGCAGTTTCCCGTCGCGCCGCTCAAGGGGTATACGGCTATTCGGTCGTTCCCGCCGAGTGGTACGAAGCCATCGTGTCATGGTGGAAGCGTCGGCACGATTTCACGATTCCGTCCGACTCTCTTTACTACGCGACCGGCGTCGTTCCCGCGATTTCTTCGATCGTAAGGCGCGTAACGTCGCCGAACGAAAAAGTCGTGCTCCTCACTCCCGTTTACAATATTTTCTTCAATTCCGTTCTCAACAACGGCAGACGGGTTCTCGAATCGGAACTCGTTTTCGAAAACGGCGAATATAAAATAAACTTTTCCGATCTCGAGCAAAAGTTTTCCGATAAGGAAACGACACTCGCAATTCTTTGTAATCCTCACAATCCCGTCGGAAAAATCTGGTCGAAAGAAGAACTTGCCGAAATCGGTCGGTTGTCCGAGAAATATTCCGTCACCGTAATATCGGACGAAATACACTGCGACGTCGTAACGCCCGGCAAAAAATACGTTCCGTATGCGTCCGTGTCAGAGGAATGCGCAAAAAACTCAATCGTCTGCATTTCCGCGACGAAAGCGTTCAACTTTGCGGGGCTTCAATGCGCTGCTATGTATTCGCTTAACAAAAAACTCGCCGCCCGCATCAATCGCGGTCTTAACACCGACGAAGTTGCCGAACCCAACTGTTTCGCCGTGGGTGCAACCATCGCCGCGTTTAACGAATGCGAGGACTGGCTCGACCAAATGTGCGCCTATACGTCCGAAAACAAGCGTTTCGTGTCCGATTATCTCAAAGAAAATCTGCCCGAAATGCGCGCGGTAAATTCCGATGCGACGTATCTGAGCTGGATCGATTGTTCTTCGTTTATCTCCGGCGGGAAATATAACGGCGTTTCGGAATTTGCCGAGGAAATAAGAGAAAAAACGGGCGTATATCTTTCCGAAGGCAGTCAGTTCGGAAAGGGCGGGGAAAACTTCCTCCGCCTGAACGCCGCTTGTCCGCGTAGCCTTATCGAAAAAGCGCTTGACAGAATAAAAAAGTATATCGGCGAATAATATCGGTCGTTTTCCGCATACTGCCGATATGAAAACAGGCGGAATCATGTCGTATATTCTGGTCGCGCTCGGCGCTGTCCTTTGTCTTTTGTCGGGACTTTTCGAACTGGACGTTTTGAGTGAAATCTTTGGCTATGGGTCGATTATCGTGCGTTATATTAACGTCGGTATAGGTATAGGCGGACTGTTTTTTATTTACGTTTCGATCGCATTCCACCCGCTCAAGGGCTTATAAAAAACGTTCGTATATAAAGTTCGTCGCAAAATCTATCCCGATTCGAAATCTAATCATTTTAAAGGTCCGCTTTGAAAACTTGCGGACTTTTTTATGTTGCGTCTTTTTATAAAAAACGCTAAAAAGGGGCAAAACGCTTGCCATACGCGATAAAAGGTTGTAGAATATTTCGGCGTGGGAAGGTTTTCGGTAAACACTTCCCGATAAAAAAACCGAGGTAAACCAAATGAAAAAATCATCCGCAGCGTTGGCGCGTGCGGCGGTTATTGCCGCCGTTTACGCCGTTTGCACAGTATCGATCGCCCCCATAACTTCCGGCGCGGTACAATTCCGAATAGCAGAATGTTTATGCGTTCTGGATTTTTTTTATGACGAAGCGATCGTCGGACTGACGGTCGGGTGCTTCGTGGCGAACTTGTTTTCGCCTTACGGCCCGCTCGACATCGTTCTCGGAACGGCTGCGACGCTCGTTTCGAGTCTTGCGCTCAATTTCTGTTATAAGCGGATAGCGAACAAAACGATCGGCTTTCTCGTCGGAGTATTCTTCCCGATCGCGGTCAACGCGCTCGTCGTGCCGATTTCCATTCTCGTCGCGGCGCCCGAAGCCGAAAGTTATTTTATCAAGGCTGCGCAAGTCGGGTTCGGGCAGGCTGTCGTTATATTGTCGCTCGGAACGCTGCTATATTTCGTTCTTTTCCGACTTTTCAAAAGCGGAGTGTTGAAATCGTCCGCCGAAAACAAAAATTCATCCGAACTTTATTCCGATAAAAACAATTCGAATAATAACGAAAAAGACCGATAAATACCGGATTTCGAGCCGACGTTTTTCACGCTTTTGCGTGTTGCCGACGCGGCTTAATCATATGCGCTTCCGATCGCAAACGGTCGGGAGCGCAAACAGAATTGCAAATAGGGAATCATATGAAAAAAATCGTTATCGCAATGGACTCGTTCAAAGGTTCGGTGAGCGGGTCGGAGGCTGCAGACGCCGTGGCTCGCGGGGTAAAAACCGTTTTACCCGATGCCGAAATATCCGCATTTTCCGTTTCCGACGGCGGCGAGGGCTTGACTTCTTCGCTTTTATCCGTGCTTGGCGGAACGACAAAAACCGTCCGCGTACATGACGCGCTCGGCAGAAGTATCGACGCGGAATACGGCGTAATTCACGACTGCGCGTTCGTTGACGGCGCCGATCTTGCCGTGATCGAACTTGCCTCGGCTTCGGGGCTTGCGGGGCTGAAACCCGAAGAACGAGATCCCGAAAAAGCGTCGAGTAAGGGTAGCGGCGAATTGATTCTTGCCGCAATCAAAGACGGTTACAGAAACTTTCTGATCGGGCTCGGCGGAACGGCGACCAACGATTGCGGGCTCGGAATGCTTCGCGCGCTCGGTTTTTCTTTCACCGATACCGACGGTAAAGAAACTTGCGACGGCGCGGCGGGGCTCGACGGAATAACCGATATTTCCGACGTAAAAGTCATTTCCGAGCTTAACGAATGTAAGTTCTTCGTTTCCGCCGACGTAAACAACCCGCTTTACGGCGAAAAGGGCTGTACACGCGTTTTTTCTCCGCAAAAAGGCGGAACGAAAGAAACGATCGAAAAGGAAGAGCGCACGATAACCGCGTTTGCGGCAACCGTGAAACGCTATTACCCGCTTGCGGACGAAAACGAGTCGGGTGCGGGCGCGGCGGGCGGCCTCGGTTACGCTTTTTCGACTTTTTTACACGCAAAAATGTTGCCGGGCGCAAAAACTTTTCTCGAGATTATCGGGTTTGACGAAATAGTCGAAAATGCCGATCTCGTCATAACGGGCGAGGGCAGAATGGACGGTCAGAGCGCAATGGGTAAAATTCCCGTCGGCGTTGCCGCCGTTGCGGGCAAATATTCCGTTCCCGTGGTCGCTCTCGTCGGATGCGTGGGCGACGGCGCGGGCAAATGCAACGACTGCGGAATAACGGCGTTTTTCCCCGTTCTCGGTACTCCTTGCACGCTCGAACAAGCACTCGACGTCAAAACCGCGTCGGATAATATCGCAAGAACGGCTGAACAACTCGTAAG
>CAKQKN010000022.1 GCA_934249215.1 uncultured Clostridia bacterium | reverse complement strand
CGGTTTATACCATACCCAAACAAGGTAACGCACACCGGTCGAGTCGTGGTTCCACGATCCGTTGTTGGATTCAAGCATAATCGAAACAGCGGTTTTCAGCTTGGTTTTCGTAAAATCAGCCGCTTTTTTCCCGTACTCTTCGATTTGCCCTGTCGATTCGGGGGTATCGATCGCGATATATCTCGCTTTAAGAACGCCGTCCGAAACGACGCTTTCGGGAACGTTGAAATGCGTCGTGTCGCCGTCAATAAACGTTCTGACCGTAGCTTCGGTCTTTGCCGTCGGCGATTGCATGTCAAGTTTTAATTCTTTAACGTAGTCTTTGTCTTCAACCGTTCCGTTTGACGAATTGTAAGGGTTTTCGCATGCGAGCAACGCCGACGAAATAGCGATAAAAACTAACGTTATTACAAACAGTTTTAAAAATTTCTTCATTTTTCCGAATTTTTCCGATAATATTATTGGTTAGCCTTTCGGCACCGATCGGAATAATCGGTGCCGCGGCATTTCCGTTTGATTATTATTTGAATATTACTTGCTGGACTGATAAATACATTCTTTTATTGCGGAGGCAAATTTGTTCTTGATAAAAGAATCGAGAGCGTCGCCGGTCGTATCAGATGCAAGACAATCTTTAATAAGAAGACCTACTTGATCGCGTGCGGTCGAAGAACCGTCGAATGCGGGGGAAGTAAAGTAGTTATCTTTTTGCTCAAGACACATCAGTGCCGCCAAAGAGGGTAGGGATTCATAGCCGTTTGCTTCTTTCATCGCTTCTTCGTAAGTAGGATCGCTCATAACGGTTGAAAGTACGGGAACGTAACCGGATTTTAATGCGAACTCGGCTTGGAAAGATAAGGTCGTCGTAAGATATTTCATGAAAAGCCATGCGGCGAGAACTTCCTGCGGATCTTTCTTGTTGAAGAGGCAAAGGCTCGGTCCTTGCGAGATAACTTTCGCATTGTTTTTGTTGTACTGCGGAATAGGCGCGACTCCGGTTTCAAACATATAGTTACCTTTTGCATCTTGCTGTGCGATTTGATGCTGAGCACCCGCAGATGAGCCGATTGTCATATAACTGCGTTTTGAAGAATCCTTTGCATCAGTACCAACGAACAACGCCGAAGTGTAACTTCCGTAAAGGGACTGAGTTGTAATATATCCTTTTACTTTATACCAGTCGTGGAATCTTTTGACGAATTCACGGTTGGTTGCGTTGTCGAAAATGAATCTGTCTTTCGGTTCAGTTGCAACTTTGGTGTAACCCGAATTCATCTGTTCGCACATAGTGATGAACCAGTTGGAGTCGCTGTCGTATCCGAGAGGGGTCGAGGAAGGTTCAAGTTTCTTAATTTCACCGCAAACATATTCCATGCTTGTCTTGCAGTCTTTGGAGCATTTGTCGGTGCACCACCAGTGATCGGGAACTTGCAGATTGTGTTTTGTAAAGAAAGTTTTGTTATAGTAAAGAATTTCGGTCGACTTTGACATCGGGAGAGTATACATTTTATCGCCATCGAACTGCTTGCCTTCATCGTAATAACTCTTAATAAAAGAGTTTTTCTGTTCATCGGTAAGACCGAGAATTTCGGTCGTTCCGTCTGCTCTCGTAATTTGAATTTGGCTTGCGATGAGATCGTCGAGGGTAACGACCGCGCCCGCAATATTGTAAGTAGCGACGTGATCGGGGTAGCAGTACGCAACGCTCGGGTGATCGCCGACGGTGAGCTTTTTATTGATTTCATCTCTTACGTCGTCATATCCGCCGGGATTATCGACCGTCACGGTGATTTTGGGGTAAAGTTTATTGAACTGTGCAATGTGTTTTTCGAGAATAGGAGTAAGCGTTTTTCCCATAGTCGTCGAAAAAGTAATCTCAATCTGTTTGTTCATATCGAAGCCTTCTTCGGGAATCGTGAATTTCTTCAGATTCGACACGTTGTTGCCGCCTGTGCAAGCAAGCGAGAAGAGCATTACGATAAGTAACACCATCGATAAAAGAATTTTTTTCATGCTGCTTTTACCATCCTTATTTTTTATGATGTTTATTCGGCGAAAAATATTGCGTTTGCGCCGAGTTTTCCGAAAAGTATGTGTCCGATCGGGACAGGTGGAGCGGAATGACCGTATCTTATCCCTTGATACCGCTGCGGCTGACGCCTTTCATTATGTATTTTCTGAGGAATACGAATACGAGGAAGAGCGGGGCGGATACGATCGCGACGGCGGCCATCTGAACGGGAATATCCGTTTCGCCGGTGGTCGTCGTAAACGCGTTACGAAGTCCGTTCGTGATGAGTCTGTGCGCGTCATCGTTCGCGACGAGCCTCGGCCATACGTAGGAGTTCCAAGCGCCCATCATTTTCAATATCGTGATCGAAATGAGAGTGGGGAGCGCGAGGGGGATCATAACTTTCCAAAGGTATTTCAGATCGCTCGTTCCGTCGACTTTCGCCGCAAGATACAATTCGTTCGGTATCTGCAAGAAGTTCTGGCGAAGAAGATAAATATAAAACACGCTTACGAGGAACGGTACGATGAGAACGACGAAAGTACCTTGCCAGCCGAAGCTGTAAACGGTTATGTAGTTTGTAATCGTAAACAGTTCGCCGGGTATCATCATTGTTCCGAGCAGAAGCGAGAACAAAAGATTTTTACCTTTGAACTCCAGCCTTGCGAACGCGAACGCCGAAAGAACCGTTATAATGAGCGACAAAACGGTCGAAACGATTCCCACGTACGCCGTGTTGACGAACAAACTGCCGAGTTTTGCTTGCGTAAAAGCAGCCGAATAGTTTTCGAAATGAACGGTTCTCGGCCAGAACGTTGGGATGCTTTCTCTGTATTCGTCAAACGATTTCAGAGACGAGATAATCATCCAGTAAAAGGGGAACAAAACGATCAGCGCCATTATGATAAGGAACGCGTAAGTCAAAACTTTGACGACCGTTTTGACGACCTTTTGTTTTTCGGTTTGTTTTTTCATATTGCGCTCATGCATGAGGGCGGAATTATTTTCACTCATATAAACACCTCTCAATAATGAACTTTCTTTTTGCTTACGTATAAGTTAATCACCGTGACAACCATTATTATACAGAATAGAATGAGCGCGGCGGCGCTTGCTCTGCCGTCTTTGTTGTTGCCGAGCGACTGATAAATGAACCCGACCATCGTCATAAGGCTGCCTTGTTCGGCTTCAGCCTGACCGAAAATACCGACGACGCTCGAATATTCTTTGAATCCGCCGATAAAGCCCGTTATGACGACGTAAGCGATCATCGGGGAGAGCATCGGGACGGTAATGCGCCAGAACACTCTGACTCTGCTCGTTCCGTCGACCTTCGCCGCGTCGTAATACTGTTTGTTGACGCTCTGAAGTCCGCCGAGAAGAATAAGAATCTTGAACGGGAGCGCGTTCCAGACGATATATATAATGAGAACGATCATGTTGTGAGTGTACGACGAACCCGCGTTTATCCAGTTTATGTAGTGTCCGCCGAAAAACTCGATTATGTTGTTGACGATGCCTTTCGTTGCGATTCTGTCGCCCGTCGCGTCGATCGTGCCGACGATATTGAACATTGCCGCGAAAACCATTCCGATCGCAATCGTGTTCGTAACGTAAGGAAGAAAGAATATCGTCTGAAGAAGTCTGCGCAGAGGTCCGATCGAGTTAAGACACACAGCAATCAGCAGTGCGAGGAAAGTTGAAATCGGGACCGTCGTAACGCACAAAAGTAATGTTGTCTTCAAACAGAGGAGAAACTTATCGTAATCCAAAACTTTCTTGAAGTTTCCAAAACCGAACGAAAATCTTTGTCCGCCGATCTCCGCGAGTTGCCCGTAGCCTTCGAGAAACGCGATTCTGACAGTGTTGATTATCGGCCAAACGGTAAATATGAGAAGCAAAACGATTGCAGGGGAAAGATACAACCACGCTTTCCATTGATTTTTTCCTTCAACCATTATTTCACCTCGGAGTAAATACGTTCTTCCGTCGTTTTGTCGAAAATAAACGTTTTGTGCGGTTTAAGTCTGAACGCGACCTTACCGTCAACGGGATTGATCCTGTTGTCCGCGTCGATAATCGAGCGGATGATGGGGTTCAATGAACTTTCGCTTGTCGAAACGACGCTGACGTCCCTTCCCATAACTTCCACGCTCGAAAGGTTGAGGTGCAGGGGACCGTTCTCGTCGAGAATGAAGCCTTCGGGCCTTATACCGACGTAAACTTCGCCGTCCTGAACGCCTTTCGTGTCGGCAACGCGTTCTTCGCCGATATAAAGTCCTTCGTTTTTAATCGAACCGCTGAACACGTTGATAGGCGGCGTGCCGAGGAATTTTGCGACGAACAGGTTAGTCGGGTTGTCGTAAACCTCTTGCGGAGCGCCGACTTGCTGAACGACGCCGAGTTTCATAACGACGATCTGGTCGGAAATGGACATCGCTTCTTCCTGATCGTGCGTTACGAATACGGTAGTGATCTTCGTTTCGCGCTGAATTCGTTTATTTTCCTCGCGCGTCTGAAGTCTGAGTCTTGCGTCGAGGTTGGAAAGAGGTTCGTCGAGAAGAAGTACGCGCGGCATTTTTACGAGCGCGCGGGCAATCGCGACGCGCTGCTGCTGACCGCCGGACAGCTCGCTCGGTTTACGATCCATAAGATTGTCGATCTGAACGAGTTTCGCGACTTTATAACTGCGTTCGAGCATTTCGATCTTGGTAAGTTTATCCGCGCCCCTCAGATTCTCAAGCGGGAACATAATGTTTTGCTTGACGGTCATGTGCGGATAGAGGGCATAGTTCTGGAAAACCAGACCGACGCCGCGGTTTTCGGGCGTCAGTTCGGTAACGTCGTCGTCACCGAAAAAGATTTGTCCGCTCGTGGGTTTCTGAAGCCCGCAGATCATATAGAGCGTGGTGCTTTTTCCGCAACCGGACGGACCGAGAAGTCCGACGAGTTTGCCGTCCGGAATCTCATAGTTAAAGGAGTTTACCGCGACGACTTCTTCGCCTTTTTTATGCCTGCTTTGGAAAATCTTCGTCAAATCTTTAAGAATAACTTTCATAATAAATTCAGCGTTTCCTCAATTATATAATAAATTAAATGTGATCTTTTGTTCGTTTTTTCCGCGGTTTTTTCACGAAAATCCGCG
>CAKQKN010000021.1 GCA_934249215.1 uncultured Clostridia bacterium | reverse complement strand
ATATTATACCGTTAACATGATAACATGCAAACGCAATTTTGTCAACATTCAAATTAGAAAACGGCGTCCAAATTTGAAAAACGCCGCTTTAAGCCCGCGATTTAGAAAATGCCGCTTAAGCCCGCAAAAAAAACGCCGAAGGAATTTTTATCCCCGCGGCGGCTCGTTTAATCAAAAATATCGGTCTATAAGTCGATTATCGCACGTTTCAGGCTTTTCATTTTAAAAATATCTGTCCGTTCGTCCCGTAAAAAATATCTTTCCTTCCCGAAATCATTTTGCAAAATTCTTCGAATTCGTCCCATGAAATATATTTGGCGTCCATTTCGTAGGAATGCCCCCAAACGTAGAACACCTGCGGTTTATCGGGCGAAAGATCGATGAACTTTTCGCCGAGCCCGAACAATTTTTCCTTTTCGATATAATATACCGTCGGATCGTACCGCAACAAATTTTCGGGAATATCGAAAGAATGAGTTGACGTAATCGTCCTTGCGAATCTGATTTTAGTGCGGTTTCCGATGACTTCCGCGACTCTTTCGTCGTTATTCACACCGCCGCTCGGGTACGCCATGCAACGCACGTCGTATCCGACCAGACTTTCGAGAATTTTTCGGTCTTGCTCGACCTGCCATTCCACCGCGTCGTCGTCGAGAGTCGTCAGATTCGGGTGAACGAGAGTATGCACCGCGACTTCGTGTCCGCGATAGATTCCGGCGATTTTTTGCGCGGGATTTTTGTCGTGCCTTACCGTGCGGCCGTTTCTGTCGAGTTGCCCTTTCGTTCCCAAAAGCGCGGAATTAAGATTGAACGTGCCTTTAAGTCGGTATTTATCCAATATCCCGATAAGCCTTTCGTCTTGCGAAACGCCGTCGTCGAAACTGAACGTCAACGCCTTAAGTTTTCCGTCGAAATCTTTCATAACACCCTCTCTTTCTTAAACAGAAATTCAAAAATATCGGTCTATAAGTCGATTATCGCGAATTTAAGCTCGATTTATGAACAAGCTCAAAAGTTCTTGTCGATAAATTCGCAATAGTCCACGTATTTCATCGGCTTTGCGAAATAATAGCCCTGAATGACGTCGCAACCGAGCGCCTGAAGCCGTTCGAAGTCCTCGCGCGTTTCGACGCCCTCTTGCGTGACGGTCATTCCGAGTTTTTTGATCATCTCGATAACGCTCCTCAAAAGCGTCTGATCGCGCTCGCTCGACAAGCCTTTTTCGAGGAAGAATTTGTCGAGCTTGATCTCGTCCATCGTGATCGATTTCAGAATGTTATACGACGAGTAGCCCGTTCCGAAGTCGTCGATCGAACACAGGAAACCGTTTGCGTGCAGTTTTTCGACCATTTCGCCGAGATATTCATAGTTCTCGTAAGCGAAACTTTCGGTGAACTCGAGCGTTACGAACCCGTCTTTTATGTCGAATTTATTCTTTATGCGAACGTAATAATCGACGAAGTCGGGCTGAATCGCGGTAACGCGCGAAACGTTGACGGACACGGGATAACACGTTTTCCGCTGTCTGACGCGGGCGGCGATATTTTCGCACGCCTTATAAAACACGAATCTGTCGAGTTTGGATATGAACCCGTCCTCTTCGAAAACGGGCAGGAAAACGTTGGGGACGCGGTAACTTTCGAGCTTGGGATCGTACCAGCGGATAAGAATTTCGCACCCGTCCGCCTTTTTCGTCCGCAGATTATATTTCGGCTGATAGAACAAATGGAATTCGCTGTTTTCGAGCGCACTTTCCATTCTACCCTCGATCTCGGCTTTTCTGACGCGCTTTTCCATGAACATGTCTTCATAGAAATCGACCTTGAAAGTGCCGATATGTACGCCGGCGGAATCTTCCACCATTTTGAGTTTGGCAAGCATATCTTTCGTCGACTGCTTTTTCGCCTTTTCGACGACGTACACCGCAAAAGACACGCCCACCTTATAATCGCGTTCCTTGAACCCCTCGTACGACGCGAGCCGCAGATAAAGCCCGTTGAGCCTGTCGGTAAAATTCTTTCTTTCCTTATAATAAAGCAGAAGCAGAAATTCCCCGTCGCCCGCATATGCGAACGTTTCGTCGATATACATGGCATGTCTGATCGCGGCGGCGGAATATAACATAAGGCTGTGCGCCGCGGCTTCGCCGAACTTGTCAGTCACGTAGCCGAAATTGTTGATTTTGAGCGAAACGACGGCAAACGAAATGTTTTTGTGCCGCTTCATAAGCGTTTCGGTGTCCGCTTCGAACTTTTTCGGCGTTGCGCAGTTAAGTTCCGGATCGATCATTTCGAGGTTATATATCCGCTTTTTGGAATAAATACGGTTAGCCACGAGCGACGCGATCATCACCGCCATAACGACGGCGAGCCCGATAAGCGACGCCCGGATGTTTTCCATGACGTCGTAACCGATGCCGTAAATCACGCTGACCTTATAGGCGCAGACCACCGCGAGATAACCGTTCTCGGCACCGAGCGAACTTACGGCAAGCGCATATCGTTCCGAGCCCGATCTGAACACGAAAGACGCGTTCCGTCCGCTCGCGACGGCGCGAACGAATTCGTCCGTTTCCGTTCCCGAAAGAATGCCCTTCAAAACGCCGCTCTGGACTGCGTCGTTATTTACGGAGAAAGTCGAAGAATTTTCGATTTTGTCGAGCGGTTTGCCGTCGTGCCGGATAAGCACCGCGAATTCCGCAAGCGACACGCCGTTCAAGCCCGACATTTTGCCGTCCGACCTGAAATCTGCAAGCGACAGTTTGTCGCGGTCGAAAAGAACCGCCACCCCGTCGGCATACCCGCCTGCGCTCTTGGCAAAAGCCGCGATCGTCATGATTCTGTTTTCAAATTGGAAAAGTTTAGAAAGTTCTGTCCCGTCGGAGTTTTTGAGATCGTCGATTTCGCTGTAACCGGTGACCGTTTCGCCGTTGGGGTTTATGAACGAACCGTCTTTGAGGTAAAAAACGGTGATGAATCTGTCGTTGGCAATGCCCGAAAGATAGATTTTTTTGAATTCGTCGGTCGTTTCTTCTTTCGTTTCGCAGCCGGCAAGAATGCCGGCGATATAAGTCGCTTCGCGTCTGAAATCGTCGCAAGCGTCCGACACGCCGAGAGCGACCTCGCCCGCGTAATATTCCGCACGCACAGTCGCGCGCGCGCTCACTCCGCGCGAATATTCCGCGCCCAGCGAAGCCATGTAAACGATGAAACAAGCGCAGAAAATAACGGCGACCAGAAACGCAACGTTTCCCGCAATTTTGAAAAACTTATTTTTCATTGTCATCGCTCCCGTTTTCCTTAAGCATCCGTTCGACTTCCTTTTCCACCCTTTCGGCGATTTCCTTTTGCTTTTCGGCTTCTTTATCCTCTTTAAAAACGGCAATCGCTTCCGGTATATAAATAAACGCGCAAGAGAACAAAAACGTGCCTATGATGAGCACAAGTCCCACGCCCGACGAGAAAACCCGCCCGATATACGTCATCCCGACGAGATTTTTTTCATAAACCGCAACGACTTCCGTCGGCTTCACCGTCCAACTATCGACCGCAACCGAATTGTCGCCTTTCGTTTTATATCCGTCCGCCGTAACCTCGATAATCCGATGGGTTATGAGCCGTCCGTACACCGCCGAACTTTTGTCGGTGCATAAAAACGTTATCACGTCGCCCGCGGCAAGGTTCTTTCCGTCCGACTTTTTGACCGAAATAAAACTTTTCGCCTCGATCGTCGGCTCCATGCTCGGCGTTTCCACCCACAAAAGCGCTTTCCCGAAAACGAAAGTCGGACCTGAATCGTCCTTTTTCGAAATCTTCGTAAAGACCGCGAAAACGACCGCTATTACGATCGCCGCAAATATCGCGATTCCGACCGTTTTTTTTATTTTGGCACGGATTCCCGTCATTTTTTCTGTCGCCTTTTACCGAAAACGTTCTTTCGGCGCCCGTATCCGCTTTCCGATCGTCTTTCGTCCGAAATGAACCCGCTGCTGTCGTCTAATCCGAAGTCTGTGGGTTTGCCGTAGTCGCTGTCCACTCTTTCAAGACTTTCGATAAGGTCGGCAACCTTTGAACCCTCGTCCGATTCCTCGGGCACGGGCGGTTTTTCTTCCTCGAACGAATGCCCGCTTTCTTTGACGGCGAGCCTTTCGGCAGCCTCCGCCTCCCTTTCGACCGTTTCGCTCTTTTTAGGCCCGAACGAAACCCCGATTAGCGGATAATCGACCTCGGCGGGCACTTTTTCCGAAACTTCATCCGAAACGCCGCTTTCGGTTTCAGCCGTTTTTTCGATTTCTTTTTCGGTTATTTTCTTCTCTTCGGCAGTTTCTTCGCCGCTGCCGATTGCGGCTTTTTCCGCTTCGGCGGCGAGCGCCTTTTCCGCTTCCGCGCGGAGTTCTTCCGCCGTCTTTCCGACAAGCCCGAAATACTCGTAATTCAGTTCGTCGGGATTTATTTCGATCGCGGGCTTTTTCGAAAGCACGAGTTCATATTTTTCGGCAAGCAGATCGCAAATGCGGAGCGCGTACTTAAGACTTCTCGCGCTTTTTATCCTGATATACGACGGAGTGTCGGCGTATCTTTTGAATTTCGACGCGTCTTTCGCGCGGTATTTTTCCGGTAGCTTTGAAGTAACGAGCGCAAAATACATTTTGAGCGATTTTCCCGCCACCGCTATCCTGATAAGAGGCGTGCGCCCGCGACGAAGCGTCGCGCATTTTCTCGAATAACGCAGTTTAACCGACCTATAGCCCGACATTTCGTTGCAGATCTCGGCGAAAGCGACTTTCAGCATCTCGTCCGAATCGCACAGTCTTTCGGCAAAACTCTTGCGGTAAACGGGAAGTTTTCCGCCCGAAAGATCGTCGGCGGCAAGAGCGACGAGGAGCGACAAATTCACGTCGTCGAAGTCCGAGCCGAAGTCGGCGTTCTCGCCGATAAACTCCTCGCGATATTCCTCGGGAACGACGAGATCGGGCATAACGACGTCGGGCGCAACGCGATATTCGCGTTTTTCGTCCTCGCCGTAGTCCTCGTCCATATTTCGTCTGAACATAAAATATAACATTGCGGCGTCTTTGTAAAGTTCTTTTGCATAGTCGGGCGAAATTTCTTTGTTTTTTTCGTCCACCGTGACGCCGTAACCGGAGTCGTCGTAACTTTCGATGAACTCCCAAAGCGCAAGACATTCTCTGAAATATTTGTTTTTTAAGATCGCATTCGTGCGCATAACGGGCGGGCGAATGAAATTTTTGTCCATTTCTTTCGCGAACGCGGAATTGACGTAGCCGCTCACGATCGCATAAACGCGTTCCACACGCGCCATAAGTCCGCTCCCCTCGAGCACTCTTTTTGCGTCCGTGCCGCCGTAGCGCTCGGAATACTCGACGCAAACTTTAACGTGCGCTTTACCCTCTCCGATCGGGAACGCGTTCTCGAATTCGAGAGTCTGCATCCGTTCGTCCGCCCCCCTGTCTTTAAGGATGGAATAGCGCTTGCCGACGAATGCGTAAAGCCTGTTAATGAGCGTATTGAGGAACTTATTCTCGTAAGTAAGAATGGAATCATCCCTGAAAACGTTGAGCATTTTCGTGGGAGTGACCTCGCCTTTGTCGTTCGGGCTGATATAGTCGGTGTGGCGGCAAAGGTGCGCGACCGACCGCCCCGTGATCCGTTTCGTCAGTTCGATGGGAAGAACTTCTTCCGTTTCGGCGATGAAATGGTTGGGGTTTCTTATCAGTTCGTCGTGCGAATGAACGCAGTCCTCGATTGCGCGGACCCAGATCTCGTCGATCGAACGGAGCATTAGTTTTTCCGAAAAACTCGCCTTGCAATCACCCTCGGAAAGCGCGGCGATTATGTCGTTATAAACGCCGTGACGGGAAAACAACTCGTTCGTCGTGAAAACGGTGTCGCCGTAAGTCCCGAGAACACGCTCTTCCTTAAGCGCGCCGCTTTCTTCGCCCGAAGATAAAACGCCCGCGCCGTCCGTACCGAAGCCCGAAGCGCCGACGGCAGAATCGCCCGCGCCGCCCGAACCGACTTCGGAAACCGAAACGGCTTCTTCCGCGGACGGGTTTTGTTTATACCGCAGAATCCTTATAAGCCCGCGGGTGACGAGGTTATTGAAAGTGTCCGTTTTGAAGTGCGACGGATCGACGGGCGGGAGCGGAACTTCCCTTTGTTTGAGCCCGAAATTTTCCGCCGCCAGATCGATGAGTTTGAGCGCGTAACGCTTGCCGCCGTCGCTTTTTATGCGGAGCATCGACGGCGTTTTTGCGCGTTTTTTGACGTTTTCGACGTTTTTCGCCTTATATTTCCCCTCGCCGAGCGTGGCGGGGTCGATCGCAAGGTACAAACAAAGAGTTTTCCCGACGAACGCGACGGAAGCGAATCTTTCGCGCCCCGCGGAGAACGTCACGCCCGACCAGCTCGTTTTTGAGCGGACTTTTTCGAACCCGAGTATTTCGGACGCGATTTCGGCGTAATATTCCTTGACCTTCTCGTCGGAAAGAATGAGTTTCGCGGCGAACGATCTGTCGAAACGGAGTTTTTGAACCCAACCCGAAAAAGCGGCGGAAGAATTTTCCGTCGCCGATCCTGTATTCTTTTCGGAATCAATTTCCTTTTCGGAGCCGATTTCCTTTCCGGAGTCGATTTCCTTTTCGGAATCAATATCCTTTTCGGGAGCTGCGTCCTTTTTATCGATGAAGTCGTCCATGGTCTATCAATACATTTTCTGCAACATTTGCAGATAGGCAACGCTTTCTTTCATCGCGCCCTTGCCGAACAGATTATCCATAAACGAGATAAGCGGACGGATTTCATCGCGAATGAGCGAGAGGTTGAGGCTTTCGAACTTGCGGAAAACCTTGGTTGCGAGCATATAGTCCACGCCGTCGGTTTCGTTGCCGCCGCACGCCACGTAAACGGGAACGAACTTTTTGAGCTGTTTCAGAATACGGTTACCGAACGCAATACGGAATTTTTCGATGACGTAGTTGTCGAGTTTGGCGATTTTTTCAAGCACTTCGTCCCCGACGGGATTTTCGGCGATCGCCTTTTCGAAAAGCCGTTCCACGTCGCCGTAAGAAACCCTTTTCGCCGTCGTGACGGGTGCTTCGAAAGGAACGCCCTTGCTGTCGAGATTGATGACGAACGCACGGTCGTAAACCTTGTCGGAAACGGAGAAAGTCGAGTCGTCGTTGTTGATCGTTCCGACGTACCATACGTTCTGCGGAATTTTCAGATTGCCGTTTTCGAGCTTGACGGGATCGTTCGACCAGGTGGACGGAACGAGTTCGATTTTCCATTCGTCCGGGTCGGGCATTTCGAGTACGGACAGCATTTCCGCGAAATAATATTCCACGCGCGCGATGTTCATTTCGTCGAGAATGATAACGTTGAGATCGTCGTTATAAGACGCTTCGTAGATTCTGCGAAGAACCTCGGTTTCGTTGAATTTCTTGGTAAATTCGTTGAAATATCCGAAAAGTTCGTTTCTGTCGCGCCAGGACGGTTGCACGGAAGCGATCGTCGAGTCGCTCAAGAAATATTTGCCCATAACGTACGGGAGCGAAGTTTTACCCGTACCCGATATACCTTGAAGAATGATGAGTTTCGTCGCGGCAAAGCCCGCCATCATAAGGCGAATCGTTCTTTTTTCATAATAAAGCCCGTTGTTTGCGCAGGCGAAATTCCTTAAGTCGTCACAAAGCGTTTCCAGCGTGAAGTCGGACGCATATGCGGGTGCTTCGAAATACACGTATTTCGCGTCGATCGAGGAGAGCCGCTGAAATCTTCCGTCTTCCGTTTCCGCGCCCATGCCGAGAGTTTCGGCTTCCGCGGCGGCAAGTTCGGCTTCGATGTCCTTTTTCATGCGCTCGTAGGAAAAACCCGCCTGCGTTACCTTAAGTTCGATAATTTTGTCCTTTTCGGCGGTAAGCAGCGCGACTTCCTTATTAAGGTCGGAAATCTCCTCGAGCAAATCTTCGCTTTCGTTGATCGTCTTGACGTATCTGGCAAGTTTCCTTATGCCGATTCCGATGAGAAAGAATATCCCCACCCAGACCGCAACGACCGCCAGAAAAACGAGTATGGAAAACAGCCAGTCGAAAAACCCGAAATTTGCGCCCTCGGTCGACCAGAGTTTAAAATAATACGATACGTCGAAAGTCTTTACGATACCGTAGAATATTCCTTTGATAACGGTGTAAAGCCCCTCCAGCATATTGCCGAAAAAAGCCTTGAACCAAGTAAAAAATCCACTCATAACAAATATTTATCTCCGCCGCAGCGCCCGTTCCATCGGGATCAATCACGGTCGCCCGCTTCGTCCGACGGCTTTCCTTCGTCCGACGCTGAAGCGGCTTCTTTTTGTCTTTTAATATATTCTTCCACGGCGCGCTGTCTGATAAGTTCTTCGTCCTCCGCCGTGATTACCTTCTTGCCTTCGTTTTTGATTTTCAAAACCGTGCGGATAAACACCACCAACTCGTAAACGAAAAACGCCGCGAGCGGGAGTATTATGACGCACCAGAAAACTGCGGGCTTTTTGAAATCGTAAAGGAGTTTGCCCATTCCGGCAATTCTTCTTCCCGTATATTTTGCGACGATTCTGTTCGCATAGACCTGCTCGGTCTGCCCGGTGCTTTGGTTGAATTCGTTGTCGCCCTGCGTCACGAAATAATCGATTCCGCCGGTCGCTTCGTTATATACGATTTGTTTGATACGGTGGGTGTTCAGCTCGCCCGCTTCGATCACCCCGTCGCCCGTAACGTCATATTCGAACGAAATTATATCACCGACTTTAAGCGCCTTGATCGCGTTGCCGTTATCGGCGATATATTCGCCCACGACGATATCCCACTTATTGAAGCCGCCCGGCATATCGTCCGTTACCCAGGACGGCTTTTCCTTCGACTGCATAGATTCCGACAGAACGGTCATATAGCATTTATTCCCGATCGTCGGAACGTTCTTTTTATTGGTTCCGGCTGAAACCGCAACCACCGTTACGATAATGGCAAACGCGACGAACAGCCACAGCAGTACGTTCACGATCGTGCCGATTATTTTCTTTGTCCGATTTATTTTTTCTTTTTCCATTCCCGTTTATCCCTTGAATCGGAACGCTTTCGAAATGCGTCCCCTTTTTCCGTTTTCACGATTATTTTGCGCGGTGCGAAGCAAAAAATCAAAAAAACGCGTCGTTCTTCCGACGGGAAGCAACCGTCGGAAGAACGTGTTTTTGTTTTGTTTGTTAATTACGCGTTGGTGCCTTCGATAACGATATCGAATTTACCGGTAATTTTGCCTTTTTCGCTGTCCTTAACGTTAGCGTGCGTTCCGTCCACGTAAACGTAAACTTTTACGGTTACGTAAGTGGACGAAGTAGCCGACATAAAGTAGTTGCCCGTCGTAACCGCTTCCGTAAGAAGATCGGTTGTCACGGTCGTGGTCGCTTCATCCGCGGTAGACGAAGATTTCCCGGTAATAACGACAACTGCGTTCACAGCTTCTTTCGGAACGTTCTTGTTCTCAACCGAAATGGTAAACGTACCGGTGAAATCGGAAGAGTTAGCGGCAAGTCCTACGTAAAAAGTATACTGCACAAAATAATCGGTTGCGCCAAAAGCTACGTTTTTAACGTTGGCAAGTTTATCCGAAACCGCGTTATCGTAAGTCATGCTGTTTGCGGTGTACCAGTCGCCCGCTTTAGGCGGGGTAGTCGTTCCCGCATAAGTTCCGCTTGTGATTTTCGCGATGAGCGCGTTAGCCGCGGCGGCATCCTTAAGATAACTTACGGGATAAACTTCCGTTTTCTTCGTAAACGCAAGACTTGTTTTATCGTTTGCAAAAGAAGTGTTGTCGTCCGAAATTACGAAATATTGAGTGTTGGCTTTGGCGGTTACGTCAAGTCCGGTCGCCGTAACCTTGTTGTTCATCGAGAACCATGCGAACGTAGAAGATCCGAGCATTACCGCGCTCACGAGAAGCATGCACAGCGCGGGAATAAGTTTTTTGAATTTTTTCATTGTTCCGTCTCCTGATTTTTTGTTTTATCGAAACGATTAGGCAACTTCGAAAACAAGCGAAGCACTACCTTTCAGCGCCGTAAGTGTTGCCGCGCTGTTTACGGTGGAAGAAGTACCGTCTATGTAAGCATAGATCGTAACTTCAACGAATTCGCCCGCTTTAATCGTCACAGATTCGGTCGTGTTTTCTTTCGTTCCGCCAATAGCGTTGCTAAAATCGTAATTTTTATCCTTGACTACAACACGAAGAGAAACAGAAGCGTCCGCACCCGTGAAAGTCGAGGTTATCTTTACGGTTCCGGTCATATCGTCGGAACCTTTCGCGAGCGACAAATATACTTTGTAAGTAAGACGATATTGTTCGAGATCGTTTCCGCTTACGGTTTTAACGTTTACAAGCGTGGTGTCGTCTTTCGACGTTCCGTTCGCTCCGGTACCATCGTATACAGTGGACTGCGCGGTATACCATGCGTCTGCGGCAATCTTAACTTGCTCGTCTTGCTTTTTATCCCAAAGCTTAAGCTCCGCACCCGTTTTGTTAATGCTTACAGGAAGAACTTTCTTTTCATCGGCAGTTCCTTCGTTGAAACCTACGGGCAGATTCGCACGAGCCTGATAAGCTGCACCAATCGTCGTTGTGTTATAATCCGCGGCAAGCGTAGTATTCGAATCCGAAATAACGAGGAACTGTGTGTTGGACTTAGCGGTTACGTCAAGACCGGTCGCGGTTACTTTGTTGTTCATCGAGAACCATGCAAAGGTGGAAGAACCGAGCATAACGGCGCTTACGAGCAACATGCAAAACGCAGGTATGAGTTTTTTGAACTTTTTCATAATTGTGCTCCTTTTAATGTTTAAATTTGTTTTTATTCTTACCGCAAGTCGCACCCAATGCGGTAATTTGCTTTTTTATCTAAACGGACTTATCCTTTCTCGCGCTTTTGCATTTTCAGCGTTTTCGCGCTTCGCCTTTCAAATGCTTCCTCTCGCGGCTCGGAATTTCCGTCGGGAATGGAAGTTATGAGACGAAAAGTCGTAAGCCGCGTTCGGAACCGAACTAAATGCGAACGCCCTCTTGCCGACCACGTTATACGTGCCGCGTTGCGGCGGTCGATTCGGTCGATTTTTTTGACAAACGGCAGATCAAAGATCAGAGTTTGCCGTCGATTTCGAAAACCATATCGGTTTTGAACTGTCCGCCGAGCACGTCGTCCGTGCAGTCGGGATCGTTCCCCTCGAGCCAGATAACGACGGTTATTTTCGAGATATCGCCCGGTTGAAAGTCGTCCACGACGGCTTCCGTGATCACGTCGTCCGACAAGAAGTTCGTCATTTTGCGGTTTACGGGGTCGAGCTCGGGTTCACCGTTGCCGCCGGTTTTGGGTTTTGCGAAATCCACGTAATCGCTTTTATACGTATAGGCGTTTGTGGCGGCTTTATAATAGTCCGCGTTGAAATACAGCCTTATCCGTGCGGCGGCGTCTATGCCGAGCGTTGCGCGGGAGATCATCAGCGTATACTTATAGGAACAAACTTCCTCGCCGGTGTTTTTCACGTAAAAAGTGTATGCAATGTAGTTTTCGCCGTTATGCGAGCCGTTCACGTCGTTGAGATCGGACGGCAGAATGCTCGCGGCGATGTTGTCTATGTTTTTGGCAGGCGTGGCGTTAAGGCGCGAACTGATCTTTTTGAAATTGTCGTTTTCGCAAAGAGTGAGCGCGTATTTGCGATTGCCGTAGTCCTTGACGCTGATCGTAAAACTGCCGTAGCCGTCGAGGGCGAGCGACAAAAGATACAATATCACGAGAAGTATCGTAATCGCGCAGATGATCGGCGGAATTACCTTGCGATAATATCTCGATCTTCTGACCGCCTCGGCACTGCTTTTAAGAGATGATTTCGGTTTCTTTATATCACTCATCTAAGCCGCCTTCTCCGGTTGTTTCTTCGGTTTCTTCGGGGTTAAAAATCTTTTTCGTCGCGCCCGTGCTCCCCGAATAGCGCGCGGACGGAATAAAGCCGAAACATTCGCGTGTGCGAAACTCCCGAAGTTCGTCGTCGCTTCCGACGTTTTCGGCAATCACCATGCCGCCGAGCCCTTTCACGAGGTTGATGAGCGGCGCGACCGCCGCCGATTTTTCCCTGTCCGTAACGAGTTTCGCTATGCCCTCGTCGGTGAAAACCGCGTCCGGGTAAACGGCAAGCAGTTTTTCGATCGGAAAATTCTCCCCGCCGTAACCGTCGATCGCAACCTTAAGCCCCGCCGCGCGAATATCGCCGAACGCATTTTTAAGCGCGTCCGTTTCCGCTTCGAACGCTTCGGGAAAAAACTCGAGATAAACGCCCTCGCCGTCAGCGTTTTCGCTTTTCAAAATCGCTTTTATGCGGGAATAAAGCTCGGGTTCGAAAAGAAGCGCGGTCGCACACCTGACGAAAATCGCCTTGACGTTTATCGCTTCGCCGTCCGTTTCGTCGTCCGTTTCGCTTTTGAGCGCGAGCGACTTTTGGAGCGAAAGAATCTTTTTCAGCGCGCGGAGCGACACGTCGGAAAGAATCTTTTCGTCCGTGCCGTGGCGCATATAGGTCTCGGGCGCAAGCCTGCCCGAAATTATGCTGTTCACAAAAAGGCTCGCGCGGTACGCTTCCGTTTCGCCGTAATAACAATCGTAAACGGGTTCGAGCGCGATTTCGAACGGTTTCATCCCGCTTTGCAAAGTCCGCGCGACGAGATTATTAAGTTGTTTTGCGTTCGTTTCGTTTGCTTTCATATCCGTTTCGTGTCCGCATTCGGGCGCGTTTTCTGCCCGCATTGTTTGTCCTTTTGTTCGGACAATAAAAAAAGGTTGCAACCGTATCCGTTCGATACTGAATTGCAACCCGGCTAACTTGATAAAAAAAAAGGTTGCAACCGTACCGTAATGGTATAAGATTGCAACCCGGCTAACTTTCAAAAAGTCCTCGTGGCTTTGCGTCACCGCCTCACGACGGTTTTGCCCTATTAAGCTCGACACCATATTATCATTATATGATGTGCTTTGTCAACTATTTTTTACACTTTTTTTGCCTTCCGTTTTTTCTTTCGCGACTTTTCCACATTTTCTCGCCTTCCACTTCGAGTTTTTTCAGCCTTCCCCTAACGGGGAAGGTGTCGGCTTTGCCGACGGATGAGGTCAAAAAAGCAACTTCTAAATCAAAGTTCGTTTCAAACCGTGCCTTTGATAGACCTCTCTCGGCGCATACGCGCCAACCCGCTTACGCGCGGCGCGCCCCTGTTGTCGCG
>CAKQKN010000020.1 GCA_934249215.1 uncultured Clostridia bacterium | reverse complement strand
GCCGACGACTACGAACCGCTTTACAACAGCGACGTTTCGACCGATTCGTTCATTGCGTCCGAGCCGAAAAACGATCGTAAAACCGAAACCTCTGACAGCGTAACAACCGAAACCGACAAAACTTCTTCGTCCGACGCCGTTTCCGAATCGGTTACGGAAAAAGAATCGACAAACGATGCGTTTGAAACGAAATCGCCTTCCGAACCCGTCGCTGCCGCGAAAAAAACCGAAGCCCCCGATTATTCGGATCGCGTCGTTTCGTCCGAATCGACTTTGGGTTCCGATTCTCATTATAAACAGCTTTCGATCGGCGACGAATTTAATTTCGACAAAAAGGACGATCGCGTTACGGCGCCTGCGCCCGAAGAAAATCCGAACGAACCGGACGACTTCCTGCGAGTCGACGACATACCCGATCAGCGCGAAGACAAAGACATTCTGTCAAAGATTTTCTCCATAACGGAGAAAAAAGAGCCCGCCGTTTCGAATGAATCGTCGGACAGCAAAATAATAGAGTTCCCGACAAACCCGGATTTCGTCGCTTCTTTCGAAAAAGACGAATCGTCAAAACGCGAAACGAGTGACTATAAATCTTCTTCAGACCACGCGGAAGATCGTGCGAAATCTGAACGCGTAAAAGACGACGATACCTCATTCGACGACGTGGTCGTCGATAAACTCGACATATCCGACAAAATCATTCCCGAAAAGCCGGCTAACGAAAAACGCGGCGATTCCGCTTTGAAACCGAAAGGCGGTTTCGATTATTCGGATATTCTCGCTATGTCCGAGGAAGAAGGTTTCAAAATTTCAACTTCGGATCGAACCAACAAAACCGAACTCGGAAAAATATTTGTCAACAAGCTCAATTTCCATTCGTCGCTCATTTTCTTTTTGATAATGTCGGTCGAAACTCTCATCGTCGGTCTGACGATGGATCACGTTCTGAAATTCGGACTGACCGCTTACCTTCTTTTCGAACTTGCGCTGTTCATTCTTCCGCTCTTGTTCGGAATAAACTTTTTCGTTTCGCCGCGTCGTGCCGTTTCGGAAATCCGATCGTTCAAGAGCGCGTTTGAAACGGCGCTTATCGTAACGCTCAACTTATTGATCGCGATACTCGTTCTGACCGTCGTGTTTGACCTCGATTACTCGTCGTACCCGGACGTCGCAAGATCGCTTCTCGTTCCGCTTCTTATCGTCGTGAACGTGCCCGTTTACGTTATGATCAAATATTCTCTTCTCGAAAGACAAAGCTACTATTCTTAAAGATAAAGAGCCCGATTATAAGTCAGGCTCTTTTTTTGCGAAAAAGTCGTTTTTTAAACGCTTTTTTTCTGAAAAATGTCAAATTTCGTTAGTATAAATGTCAAAAAAACACATCATGAAAAGGCGTGTTTTTTCATCCGGAAATAAGCTTTTTATTATGCTTTATAAATAACGTTCCCGTCGCGAACGGTCATAATGACGTCGAAATTCGCATCAATCACTGCAACCGTCAAAAAAACACATCATGAAAAGGCGTTTTCTTTTCATCCGGGAATAAGATTTTTATTATGCTTTATAAATAACGTTCCCGTCGCGAACGGTCATAATGACGTCGAAATTCGCATCAATCACTGCAAACGACGCGTTTTTACCGACTTCAATGCTGCCCAATCTGTCGAAAACGCCGAGATTTTTCGCCGGGTTCGCAGTTGCGAAATCCACCGCGTCGCAAAGACTTATGCCGCATTTCGTAACGAGATTCTTGATCGCGTCGTTCATTTTAAGCACGCTTCCTGCAAGCGTTCCGTCCGCCAATCTCGCCTCTCCGTTTTTAACGTAAACCGTCTGTCCGCCGAGCTCGCTCACCGTGTCGCCGAGATTCTTCGCACGCATCGCATC
>CAKQKN010000019.1 GCA_934249215.1 uncultured Clostridia bacterium | reverse complement strand
CGCAAAAGTTGCCTTTTACGCAATCATTATAAAGCAATATCTGTCTTTATAACCTATCGGAATTCTTAAGACGTACCGCTTAAAACGCCCAAACAAATAAGTCGATTATCTCGTTTTACTATGCCTTACCGACTATCGTTTCGATTTAAACCGACTTGCATTCCCTTTATTACGCCTTATTCCGTCAGAACTTTATTACAGGTGCATTATGAGTAAAAATACTTTCCAGGAAAAACGAAAAATCTATTGCATCAAGCGTCTTAACGACATACTGCCCGATTTGCCCGATTTTTGCCGAGAATTTTACGTCGGCGTCGAAAATATCACTTCGCCGCTCACAAGGCTTAATTACGCCGTGGATCATCGCATTTTTTTCGATTATCTGTCGAAAAAAAAGTTTGTGAATAAGCGACCGTCGGAAATAACGCTTTCCGACCTCGAGCAGGTTTCCACGAGCGACATCGAGTCCTTTTTAAGCTATCTGAACCACTATACTCACGGCGGGAAAACGCTTTCTTGCAACGAAAAGGCGAAACAGCGCAAGCTTGCGAGCATTCGTTCCCTCTTCAAGTATTTTTTCAATAAGGATAAAATCGTCGCGAATACGGCGGCAAAAGTCGTTACGCCGAAAATTCACGATAAAGAGATCATAAGACTCGACATGAACGAAATCCCCGCCCTTATCGAAGAAGCCGAAACAGCCGAAGGGCTTTCCGGGCGGCAGAAAGTTTATCACGAAAACACGAAAATACGCGACGTGGCGATAATTACCCTGTTTCTCGGCACGGGAATCCGTATCAGCGAGCTCGTCGGGCTTGACGTCGGAGATATATTTCTCGATACGAACAGTTTCGTTATCACGAGAAAAGGCGGAAACAGAACGATACTCTATTTTACGGAAGAAGTCAGAACCGCCCTCATCAACTGGATGGAATATCGCTCGCAGATAAAATCGCTCGATAAAAACGAAAACGCGCTTTTCCTTTCCCTTCGTAATAAAAGAATCAGCGTTCGGAGCGTTCAGATTCTCGTCGAAAAATATGCGAAGATCGTTTCGCCGCTAAAAAAGATTACGCCGCATAAGCTTCGAAGTACGTTCGGTACCGTCCTCTATCGTCAGACAGGCGACATTTACGTCGTCGCCGATTTTTTGGGACACAGGGACGTCAATACGACGAAAAAACACTACGCGGCGATGAGCGAGGACATAAGAAAAAAAGCCATCAAAACGGTCAAACTTCGCGACGACGATTAAATAAACTTTATATTGCGACAAACATAAAATAAATTAAAATCACGCATTATATCTGAAATTATGGAAAAGATTTTTATTATCGAACCGCTTGTTGGAAAAGATTTGAACGACGAAAATCTGCTTAAAGAAACGATGGCACTCGTCAAAAGCGCGGGCGGAATCGTCAAAGGATTCGAGAGCGTTAAAGTTGCGAAAATCACGCCCGCGACTTTTATCGGAAAAGGCAAAGTCGAAGAAATTAAAATCGCTTGCGACGAACTCGGGTGCGACCTCGTCGTTTTCGACGGCGATCTTTCCCCGTCCCAGACGATCAATCTTTCGGAAGGTCTGGGCGGAATCCGCGTCATCGATCGAACTACCC
>CAKQKN010000018.1 GCA_934249215.1 uncultured Clostridia bacterium | reverse complement strand
CATCTGAAGCTTGCCGTCGGGGAGAAACCCGGGTAACACGCGCGACGCGTGGTAATCGTCGAAAAGCTTGCCCCCGAATTCAAGGTAAAGTTTATCGTAACAAGAAATACGTTCGCGTATTTTCTCTGATTGCATTTTGCGATACATTTCGCCGTCGAAGCCGATTTTACCCATTTTTATCTCCCGTAAAAATTTAAACTGCGATATTTTTTCCGTCGGACAAACATCCAAACGATCTTTACATATCGGTCGAAAAAAATCAACGTCGTAAGCCGCGTCGCGGGAAAAAACAATGTGAAAAATTATTGTGAATTTGCACAATAAAAACGTCTTTCCTCGTCAAAAGATTTGCTTTTTTTTGTCGGTCATGATAAAATAAACGACGTAGATTAACCATAAGCGGTAGCATAATGAACGAGATCGAATTTAAACAGGACAAAAGAAGCGTGAGAACGCGAAAACTTATCAAACTCGCGCTGTTAAAACTCGTAAGAACGAAGGAAATAGACGATATAACGATTACCGAACTGACGGCGCTTGCCGGAATAAATCGTAACTCTTTTTACACCCACTACGACAACGTATATAACATACTCGACGACATAAACTGCGATATTATTTCGACGATAGATTCGATCGTTTCGAAATATACGTACAATTCGTTCAGGGACAATCCGTATCCCGTGATGAACGAGTTTTCGTCGGTGATAACGAACAACAAATATTTTACCGAATATCTGCTTTTTTCCCGCTCGTCCGGCGAACTGATTAAAAAACTGAAAGAAAACCTTTGCGAAAGATTTTATAATATCTATTCGTCCGAAAGGGGGAACGATCGTCCTTACGTTAAGTATATGCTGGCGTTTCTGGTCGGCGGCGTCATTGACGTATATCAGATGTGGTTTTCAAGCGAAAAAGACGTTTCGCTCGAAGAGGTGACGAAAAAGACAGCCGAACTTTTGAAGCGCGGAATCGTTTTGATGCGTGAAATAAGCGAATAGTTCAGGAAACGAATAATTAAAAATACTAAAACCGCAACCCGAAAAAAGCAGGGCTGCGGTTTTTTATGACCGATTTATTTATTTTTAATAAGGCAGTGAAGATATTCCACCGTGTTGTCCGCCTTCGAATCTCTTGCGCGGTCGGCTTTATATCTGTGATATTCTTTCATGTAAACCTTATATCTTCCGTGTTTTTTCATTATCTTTTCGATCTTGTCGAAAGACATCAGACCTTCGTTGTTATAGCTTAAGAAAATATAACGGAAATTTGCCTTTTTGATGATTTCGGTAAAGAACTCCTCGACTTTCGAAGAAACACAGAACAGGCTTTTTTGTTCGGAATATTCCCGAAGTCCCGTCTTGCCTTTAATCTGCGGCTCGTCGTATCTTGCGATGGTTTCGAGTAAGTGATAATTTGTACAATATTGTCTTGCGTTGTAAGGCGGGTCGAGATAGAGTATATCGCCCGAAACGTTGTCGAGAAGATCGATTATGTTATCGTTATACGCTTTTCCATTCAGCGGTTCGTCAGAAACGGGCAGAGGCGAAAGGATCATGTCTTTTGCTGCCGATTTTTTGAGTTGTTTCAGAAAAGCCCCGTATACGGACGTCGTGTTTGCGTATTTATCGATACTGTTGAGAAGCGAAGCCAACAGAAAATAGTATTCGTTTTCGCTGATTTCACAGTTTTTAAATTTTTCTTCGATCGCAATTCGCATCGCGTCGCATTTTTTTGCGTTTTCGTCGGAAAAATACATTCTGCGGTGTTCTTGACCTTCCGTTCCGCCGTACGAATAGTTTTTGTATATAAAACCTTCTTTTCCGTCAAGCGCGTTAAGTTCGGCGATAAGGGCGTCGCATCTGTTTTTGTCGAGTTTTCCGCCGTTTTCGAGATAATGCTTATTGAGAACGAAACTGTAATATTGAATGTCCGAAGCGATAACGTTGTATCCGTCTTTCGCAAACGTCGTGCCGACGACGCCGGTTCCCGCGAGCGGATCGACGAAAGTCATCTGTTCGGGCGTGAGCGTTTCGCCGTTTGCTTCGAGTGTCTTATTTATAGAGGTTTTTAAAAAATCGAGAAGTGAAAATTTCGAACCGATATAATTCATTTGGAATTCTCCTTTGTGATCAAGCGTTAAACGTGTTAAACCGTGAACTTATCGAGTTCGGTTTTGACTTTCGTGTTAATTTTATATTTCGGTTTATCGTAAACGATGCCCGAAGCGATGACAGTGTCGACTTTTTCAAGGGCGCGCAGATCGTCGATCGGGTTGTTCTTCGTAACGATGATATCGGCAAATTTTCCTTTTTCGATCGTACCCGTGAGGTTGCCTACGCCTGCAAGTTCGGCGTTTCGCGCCGTCGCCGTGTACAAAGCAAACGTGTTCGATACTCCGACGTATTTCGCGAAGAAATAAACTTCTCTCCAGAAGTCGTATTGAGTTATCCACGGACAGCCGACGTCGTTTCCGATTGCGATGGGGATATCGTTTTTAATTGCGGCTTTCGCACACTCAATTATTCCTTCGAAAACCACGTTTCCGTTAAATTGCTCGGTTTCAGAAACGTTCGAAATCGAACGGTCGAAAAGAGCGTAAGGGAGAGCCG
>CAKQKN010000017.1 GCA_934249215.1 uncultured Clostridia bacterium | reverse complement strand
GCTCAGCCGGTGGTACTTGACTTTTTGTGATTAGGGTAAAATGCTTTGATTGGAGCACGAAAAACGTTTTATTATGCCGCTGATAAAAAATTTCGTTCAACTTGTTGAAAGTAAAAAAGGATTGTGATATAATAAATTCGGTCGAAGAGATTTGACCGACGCGCAACGCAGTTAAAAAAAATGATGTGTCACCGGGTATGTCGCGAAAGCGATATGGCCGAAGCGTTGCGTTGTTAACGACGCGTTTCTTACAGTGTTGGGTCGCGTTATTTACAATCTGACAGCATGAATATTTTACAAAAAAGGACGATTGAAATGTATATTACGAAAGACGTGAAATATATTGGTGTGAACGATCGCGAGATCGAGCTTTTCGAGGGGCAATATCGCGTACCCGACGGAATTACGTATAATTCATACGTGATTATCGACGAAAAAATCGCCGTGACCGATACGGTTGACGGGCGATTTGCGGGCGAATGGCTCGCTAATCTCGAAAAAACGCTCGAGGGCAGAAAGCCCGATTATCTCGTGATTCATCACATGGAACCCGACCACAGCGCGAATATCGTCGAGTTTATGACCGCATATCCCGAGGCGAAAATCGTTTCTTCGGACAAGGCGTTCAAAATGATGTCCGACTTTTTCGGAACGGATTTTGCCGACAGGCGGATTGTCGTAAAAGAGGGCGACGTTCTTTCGCTCGGGCGTCATTCGCTGACGTTTTTCGCCGCGCCGATGGTGCATTGGCCGGAAGTCATGGTTTCATACGACGCCGAGGATAAAATTCTTTTTTCCGCCGACGGGTTCGGGAAGTTCGGCATATCGGACGACGATTGGGTTTGCGAGGCGAGAAGATATTATTTCGGAATCGTCGGAAAATACGGCATGCAAGTGCAAGCGTTGCTCAAAAAAGCGAGCGGGCTGAATATTGAAAAAATTTGTCCGTTGCACGGTCCGGTGCTGACCGAAAATCTCGGGAAATGTATCGGGCTTTACGACACTTGGTCGTCTTACCGCGCGGAAAGCGAGGGCGTTTTGATTGCGTATACTTCGGTTTACGGGAACACGAAAAAAGCGGTCGGCCTTCTTGCCGATGCGCTGACGAAAAAGGGATGCAAAGTGGTCGTTTCCGATCTTGCCACGACGGATTTGTCCGAAGTTCTCGAGGACGCGTTCCGTTACGATCGGCTCGTTCTTGCGACGACAACGTACAACGCGGATATTTTTCCGTTTATGAAAGATTTTCTCAATCGGCTCGTCGAGCACGGCTTTAAAAACAGAACGATCGGCTTGATCGAAAACGGCTCGTGGGCGCCGATTGCCGCAAAGAAGATGAAAGACGAACTTGCCGCGTGCAAAGATCTCGTTTTCTGCGACACTGTCGTGAAAATTCTTTCGGCGGTCAAAGATGAAAACGTCGAACAGATCGAGAAACTTGCCGAAGAACTTACGAGGTAAAACTCTTGTTGTGATCGTTGGTTGCGGACTTTCGGGCTGATTTTTGTTGCTGATTGTCGCGCAGTCGCGGTTCGCGCCGCATATTCACTTAATCGCCTATCGGTGCGTCTTAAACGATCCGCTTCATTGCAAATTATATAGTTAAATTTTACGTTTCAGGAGGAAAAAATGAACAAGTATAAGGGAACGAAAACCGAACAGAACTTACTCGCGGCGTTTGCCGGCGAATCTCAGGCGAGAAACAAATATACGTTTTTCGCGTCCACAGCAAAGAAAGAGGGTTTCGAACAGATTTCGGCGATTTTTCTAAAGACCGCCGACAACGAGAAAGAGCACGCCAAAATGTGGCTCAAGGAACTTTCGGGAATCGGCAACACGGCCGAAAATCTCGGAGCCGCGGCTGACGGGGAAAATTACGAATGGACGGATATGTACGAGGATTTCGCGAAAACCGCGGAAGAAGAGGGCTTTAACGAACTCGCCGCGAAATTCCGTGCTGTCGCCGCAATCGAAAAACACCACGAGGAAAGATACCGCGCGCTTCTTTCGAACGTCGAAGCTCAAGAAGTATTCAAGAAGAGCGAAGTGAAAGTGTGGGAGTGCCGTAACTGCGGGCATATCGTCGTCGGCACGGCTGCCCCAGAAATTTGCCCGGTATGCGCTCATCCTCAAGCATATTTCGAACTCCGAGAAAAGAATTATTGATGACCGAATTGAATATTTAATTTTTTATAAAAAATTAAAAAGCGCTACTTGATAATTGAAGCCGACATAAAAGGGAAGTTCCTTTTGCCGCTCATTTATCCGATAGAGCTTTTTTATCGGACGAAAGTGTTAATCGGTCAAATTGTTAAACGTTTAAGGTTGACATAGAGCCTAAAAAATAACGAAAAAGTGTATGTTTCAATGCGATTCATACACTTTTCTCTTTGAGATTGATAGTGTCAATAAAATCAGGTGTCAACTTTTACTTAGCAGGGTTAACATTGAGCAGCCGTTTATATGCTTATGATTTATCGCCGAGAAATCAAAGTTTCTTGACTTTTTCTGGCATTCCGCCGTTAAGACGCGATCTTTCTGCCGCAAAACCGAGCATATGGCTCGACATTGACTGCGCAAGCGGCGTGATTTCGACGACTTTTTTGTTTTCGTATCCGTCCACTATATTACGGATCATCCTTATATCGCCACCGCCATGTCCGAAATTATTGTCGGCTTCTTTGTTAACGTCGATAACCTTACTGCTCTTTCCGAACAGTGTGCAGTGAATTGTGTTTTCGGACATCTGCCCGTAAATTTCGCCTTTTTCGCAGTGGAGATAAATATCTCTTCCGCCTTTCTCGCTGAACGCCGTCATCGTCAGTTGCGCTGTCGCGCCGTTTTCATAAAGCACGTTGACGACCTGATGATCGACCGCGTCGTTATCGTTTTTAAACACGCATTTGCAATAGGGCGAGGTCTTAAGTGCCGCCGTAAGATTTTCGTGCGTGGGTTCCTGATTGAACATAATCACGTCGACGGGCCATGCCGTATTGCCTTTTTTCAGCTGTAAATCCCAATAAATGAATTCGCAATTATACAAGCAGTCTTTTGCCGCAGGGCAATCGTAGCAGTTGTCGCCGCTGTTTTCGGGCGCGTTTTTACGCGTGAAATAATCGAGCGAGCCCATCGAACTTACCGAAACGCATTCGCTGCCCATAAACCAGTTCAGAAGGTCGAGATCGTGACAGCATTTCGCAATGATCATCGGGGAGGTTTCTTTGGTGTTGTGCCAGTTTCCTCGAACGTAGGAGTGCGCCTGATGCCACCAGCCGACATTTTCGGTCAGCGTAATCGTCTGAACCTTGCCGTATTTGCCCGTTTCCAGCTCGCTTTTAATGATCGAGAAGAAAGGCGCATAGCGCAGAACGTGGCAAACGGTTACTTTGCGCTTAAGGGCAGTTGCCGTTTCGTATATCTTTACGCAGTCCTCTTCGTTGCAGGCAATGGGCTTTTCCAAAAGAAGATCATAGCCGCAGTTGAGCGCTGCGAGCGCGTGTTTGACGTGCGCTTCGTCGCGGGTGGAAACCACGCAAAGATCGCCGAGTTTTCCCGCTTTAAAGAATTCTTCGTCGCTTAAAAAATACTTGATATCCTCGTTCTCATGATGCTTTTTGCAAAGATCGAGTCTGCTTTGTCTGCCGTCGCAAACGGCGGCAAGTTCGGTGTTTTCGATCTGTTTAAAAAGACCGTCGTAAAAATCCCCTCGTGAACCGTAACCGATTATAACGTATTTCATATCATTCCTCCGTTCAGTGCTTGACTAACGCACATTCCTCGTTTATAATAATACAAAAAATTGTTGTTTACAATAAACTAATTGCGAAAATTGTGTAATAAATTGCGCAATGATGTTTATTTGGATTCGCGAGGGGTAAAAAATGATCAGTTATTACGAAGCGTTGCGCGACGTGCAGGATAAACTCGTCATTCTCGAGATGGAAAACGTAAAAGCCGAACCGCATTTTCATCGATGCATAGAGTTGTTGTTTGTAAAAGAGGGTGAACTTGAAATCAGTTCCGCGAAGCAGAAACGTGTTTTTAAAAAAGGCGAAATAGCGTTCATAAGGCTTTACTCCGTCCATTCCGTACATGCCGACTCATCGTTTTCCGATACGTTGCTCATTCCCGAACGATATTTTGCCGACGCTTCCGTCGCGTGCGATCTCGGCTTTTTTGCACTCGATGACGTAATGTATAATAAAAAGTTGTTCGATATAGAAAACGAAATCAAAAAGCGCCTTGATTGCGGTGCAGAGTTTATGCTCGAAGGGCTTGTTTCCGTGCTTTTGGGCTATATTGCCGAGAAATATCGGCCTTGTGAAAGTTATCCCGCCGAAACGCAACTTATGAGCGGTATCATAGAGTGGCTCGACGCCAATTTTACGCAAACGATAACTCTGTCTCTTGCCGCGAAGCATTTCGGGTTCAGCAAATACCATTTTTCTCGGCTGTTCAACAAACTTTTCGGTTGCAATTTTACCGTTTATCTGAACAGGGTGCGGGCGCGTTACGTAAGAGAAAACGAGGGCAAAGGCAAAAGTATTACGGCTTTGATATACGAGGCTGGCTTTGGCTGCACTTCTGCTTATTACCAATTTCTGAAGCGAGAAAAGAGCGTTTGATTCCCGTTCGAAATCAATGCGGATAACAGAACAGTTTTTTTAACTAAATAATCATTTGTAAATGTTTTTCTAAATTGGTTATTTTTTTGGTTATTTTGTTTT
>CAKQKN010000016.1 GCA_934249215.1 uncultured Clostridia bacterium | reverse complement strand
CGACGAACAGCACCGTTTCGGCGTGGCTCAACGTAGTTCGCTTCTCGCAAAAGGCGACGCGCCCGACCTTCTCGTAATGAGCGCCACGCCGATTCCGAGAACGCTTTCTCTCATTTTCTACGGCGATCTCGACGTAACGACCATTACCGATAAGCCCGTCGCAAGGGCAAAGATAGGCACGAACGTCGTACCTGCCGTAAAATACGACGGCATGTATCGCTTTATTTCCGACGAAATCGCGAAAGGTAATAAAATTTATTTCGTCGCGCCGAAAATCGAGGACGATCCCGAGGGCGAAATTATGAGCGTCACCGCGCTTTACGACGATCTCACGGAGCGTTTTCCGCAGTCGCGGATACTGCTTCTTCACGGAAAAATGAAAGACGCCGAAAAGCGTGAAATAATGGAAAATTTCAAAAACGGAAACGGCGCGATTCTCGTTTCGACGACGGTAATCGAGGTCGGAATCGACGTTCCCGACGCAACTGTAATGGTAATCTGCGATGCCGACAGATTCGGGCTTTCCCAACTTCATCAGCTTCGCGGTCGCGTGGGGCGCAGCGATAAACAAAGCTATTGCTTCCTTCTTACCGAAACGGACAATCCCGATTCGCTTGCTCGGTTGAAAGTGCTTTGCTCGTCGTCGGACGGTTTCAAGATTGCCGAATCGGACTTCAAAATGCGTGGCAGCGGCGACTTTTTCGGAACTCGCCAGAGCGGACGCACTCAGGGAACGCTCGGCGCTTTGCGATATGCTCCGGACGCGATGTTCCTTGCGAAAAAAATATCGGACGAATGCTTCGAATCGGGGATGTTTAACGACGAACTGAAGAAAGAAGCAATGAAAAAATACGATTATCTGTGCAATATTTCTTTAAATTGATATATAATAATCGTTGAACGTTTAAATGTAAAATGCATATTTGAGCACGTAAAATAAGTTGACATTTTTGTCCGATAATCGTATAATATGCATATCATTTCGTGAGGCGGAGTTAGCATGTATATCGTAGAGATGAACGACAAGAATATTACCGAAGCAGCAGAGTGCTACGTTTCGAGCTGGAAATCCGCTCATACCGGGCATTTCACCGAAGAATATATGAATAATTTCACGGTGGAAAAAACCACTTCCATTTTGAGAAAGGACGAAGCGGCCGATCGTATCACGTATATCGCATACGACAAAAACAACGTCGTCGGTTTCGTCACGATCGACAAGGATAGGTTTGAAATGACTCATCTGTACGTAAGACCGGACAAACAGCGTCAGGGAATCGGCACCAAACTTATGGAGTTTGCCGTAAAACAGATGACGAGCATAAGCCGCGTATACGCGAACGTCCTTTCGGTTAACGAACCGGGGCTTGCTTTTTTCGAAAAGTACGCGTTTGAATTTACGGGCGAACAACGCACTCTCAAAAACGGCGTTCTCGAACTTAAATATGTTTATAAAAAGAAAAAATAATGCTAAAGCAAGGGTTGAACCCCTTGCTTTTTTCGTCCACTCGCGTTTATTCTTTGTCCGAAAAGCGGATACAACCTTTTTTAATATTTCCATATTATGCCGCAACGCTTTACATTCCGCTTCGATTGTGTTATAATCACTCACGGTTTGAGGCGACCGTGCGGTTGCGGGACGACTGGAACGTCGTCGCGAGGAAAGTCCGAGCTTCACAAAGCAGGGTGCCGGCTAACGGCCGGTGAAGGCGACTTTAAGGAAAGTGCAACAGAAAATTACCGCCCGCAAGGGTAAGGATGAAAAGGCGAGGTAAGAGCTCACCGCTCCTGCGGTAACGCGGGAGGCTGTGTAAACCCCACCCGAAGCAAGATAGGAACGCGCAACAGGGGCTTTGACCTGCGTGTTTGTTGAATGTCGCTTGAATCTGTCGGTAACGGCAGATCTAGATAGATAACCGCACAAGACAGAACTCGGCTTACAGATCGGCTCAAACCAAAAAAAGACTTCGAAAGAAGTCTTTTTTCGTCGGAATACCGTTGGCGCCGTTATCGGACGCAGAAAAGAAAAAACGTCGATTAAAAATCGACGTTGGCAGGGGAGACGCGATTCGAACACGCAACCGGCGGTTTTGGAGACCGCTGCTCTACCGTTGAGCCACTCCCCTAAAAGACTTATCCATTATATCGTAAAAATCGGCATAAGTCAAACAAAAATCTGCACTTTGTTTTGAAATCAGAGGAATATGATGAAAAAAGTATCGATATGGACGGACGGAGCATGTTCATATAATCCCGGACCGGGCGGTTGGGCTGCTATTTTGCAATACGGCAAGGCGGAAAAAGTGCTGTCCGGCGGCAAAAACGAAACCACGAACAACGTAATGGAACTTACCGCCGTCGTCGAGGGTTTAAAAGCGCTCAAAGAAAAATGCAGCGTTCTTTTATACAGCGACTCCGCCTACGTGGTAAACGCGGTCGAGCAGGGTTGGCTTCATAATTGGAAAGCGAACGGATTCCGCACCGCCGACAAAAAACCGGTGAAAAATCGCGAACTCTGGGAAGAACTCGACGCACTGTTATCCGAACACGCCGTGAAGTTCATAAAGGTTAAAGGTCACGCCGACAACGAATACAACAACAGATGTGATTCGATAGCACGGTCGGAAGTCGAAAAGCTTTCCGCCGATAAAAATAACGCACGCACGGACGAACTATAATTGTTGGGTGTATTTTTAAAGAAACAAATATTAAACGGTTGTCTTTTTAGTCGGTCAAGAGTATAATTTTTAACGTTGCAAATATAACGATCGGGCAGTTTTCGATATATGACAAAAAAGGCGTTGTTTTTTTCTCTGATATGCGTAATATTCGGCAGTATGTTATCGTCGTTCGGAATATACTACTTTGTTTATCCGTTCAGGTTCGCCCCCGTCGGAATGGACGGCGTTGCAACCATGTTGTCGATTCTCTTTTCCGGCAATACGGAACTTACGGGATACATAAGTTTTGCGATTAACGTTCCGCTGATAATCTTGTCGTTTGTTTTTCTCGATAAGAAGTTCACTTTTCTGACACTGTTCTGCGTCGCATGCTCTTCGGGTTTTCTCGTACTGTTTCAGAAAATCGATCTTATAAACCTGATCGGCGGTTATCCGTCTGACGGCGACGCGATTATCCCCGCGATTTTCTCCGGTATTCTGCTCGGCGTAAGAACCGGAATACTTCTCAAAGTCGGCGCTTCGTCCGGCGGCGTGGATATAATCGCCGGGATAATACAGAAAAAGAATCCGTACGTCAATTTCGAAAAATACGTTTCTCTTATCTGCTACGTCATAATCGCGATTTCTTATTTCGTTTACGACCGTAACGTAGAAGCGATTCTTCTTTCGGTGATACAGATGTTCGTGTTCGAAAAGGCGGCTGCTGCCGTCATGCACAACGTAAGGAACGCCGTCGAATTCAAAATCGTAACCGACAATCCCGAACTTCTTCGGGCCGACATACTCGGGCACTTAAAGCACGGCGCGACCGTTCTCACGGGAAAGGGTATGTTTACCGGTTCGGAGCGTTGTATGGTGTTCTGCGTCGTAAACACGAGGCAGGTTCCCGAATTTATGAAAATACTTAAACGGCATGACCATGTTTTCGTCTATTGTTCCGACGTCAATGCCGTAGCGGGCAACTTCCGCAGGAACAAAAACGACGAGGTAAAATAATCGGAGAAATATGGGCGAAACCAAAGAAATATTGTCACCCGACAATACGTTGAACGAAAACAGGCAAAACGGCGCGAAAAGATGGGCTGTCGACCTTGCGACGAGCATTCTCGCGGGGGTAATCGTGTCGCTCGGGCTTCACGTTTTCGCAAACTCACCATCGACGAAATTCGTTCCCGGCGGAATAACGGGCATTGCGAAGATCCTGAATCTCGTGACGGGCGGAGGAATCAGCATGGGATACTTTATGCTTATGCTGAACATACCTATTTTTATTCTGGAAATGATTTTCGTCGATAAGCGGCTCGGCATCATTTTGACTATATACGCGTTGAGTCAGTCTTTTTCGATGGTTCTTTTCGAAAAATTCGGCGTTCCGCAATACAATGTTGAAGATTGGGAACGCGTATACGCGGCGATAGCGACGGGCGTCGTAACCGGCTTCGGCTATTCGGTTCAGATCATGCGGCACGGCGCTTCCGGCGGCACGTATGCGATTTCCTCGCTCATAAAGCACTGGAATCCCGCGGCAAACATTGCGTGGTTGTCTTTTGCAATGGACGCGAGCGTCATAATCCTCGTCTTTTTCGTGTTTGATTTCAGCGTTTCGTCTGTCATATGCACGTTCATCAACTTGTTCATCGCCGACGTCGTCGTCGACAGATGCATAAAGGGGACGAAGGACGGCTACAAGTTTGAAATCATAACCGACGAGCCGGAAGAAATATCCCTCCGCATAATGAACGAACTCAATCACGGCGTAACCGAAATGACCGTAAACGGAATGTATTCTCACAGCGAGAAATATATGGTCGTCTGCATCATAAGAAAGCGCGAACTTTCCAAAATGATGAAGATAATAAAATCCTATCCGAAATCATTCGCAAGCTTTTCCCACGTTAACGAAGTTTTCGGCAAGTTCAAAAAATGACTTAACGAAAAAGGAACCCGACGAGGTTCCTTTTTTAACGGCATTTTTCGCTTTAAATGTTAGAGATTCCGATCATTATCCCCAATCAGTGCTGAATCGCTTTTGCAACACGTTCGCAAACGATCGCAGCGACGGCGCACAAAATCAGATCTTTAGGTAAATAGAGCAGGTTGAACGACAAAATCGCATTTGCAAGCCCGTCCTTAAGGAGATACCATTTCCAGATCGCGATAAAATACGGAATGCCGATGACGTAATTGGTCAAAACTCCGATAATTGACGCGATAACGTAAGTAAGAATACTTTTCTTTTCCGATTTTTCAACGAACAGACCTGCCAGAAACGCCGCGGGGATGAACCCGACGATATACCCGAAACTCGGCTTAAAAACCGAAACGAATCCGCCCGTAAAGCCCGAAAAAACGGGAATATGACACACAAATCCCAAAAACAGATATACGGACATTGCGATCGCGCCTTTCTTTTTGCCGAGCAGCATTCCCGAACAGACGCAAATCGCCGTCTGAAAAGTAAGCGGCACGGGGCCGAGGGGAATTGACACGAACAGCGTGAAAACGATCATCAACGCAACGACGACCGCGATTTCCGAAAGATCTCTTGCTAAACTTCTCTTTTGTTTGTTCATTTTTAACGCCTCATAGTGGCATCCGTAAATATTTTTCGCACTAAAAAAACCCACTAAAATTAGCAGGTTTTCTGGTAGCCCCATGGGG
>CAKQKN010000015.1 GCA_934249215.1 uncultured Clostridia bacterium | reverse complement strand
GTTTTAATCGGTCAGCGTTCCTCGCGGAAATAGTTCATGCCGAGCGCTTGCGGCGGCTGAGCGTTCTTGCTGTCGAATATGCTCGTTACGATAAGGACGATTATCGTGACAACGTAAGGCGCAAGGTTGAACAGTTCTTTTTGCGCGGGCAAAAGGTTTTCCATGTACGAGTTACAGTTGTAAAGCAGGCCGAAAATAATCGAGCCGAGTATGCCGAAGTCGGGTTTCCACAAAGTGAATATAACGAGCGCGATCGACATCCAGCCGAGCCCGTCGATGGAATATTCCCAACCGCCCGACAGATAGTTAAACACGTAGTAAAGACCGCCGAGTCCCGCTATGCCGCTTCCGATGATCGTCGCGATATATTTATAAGCGGTGACGTTGATACCCGCGGCGTCCGCCGTTGCGGGGCTTTCGCCGACCGATCTCAAATATAATCCCGCTTTCGTCTTTTTAAGGAAAAACGCGGTCAGAAGGGATATCGCGATCGCGAAATAAGTCAAGAATCCGTATGAGAAGAGCAGTTCGCCGAACCAGCCGAGATCTTCAGCAAAGGTGAACAAGGTCGCGTAGTGAACGGATGCGGTTGCAAACGACGAGGACTCCACGCCGGTGATGAAACAGTTCGTAAGACCGACGCCCAAAGTGGTGATCGTAAGACCGGTTACGTTCTGATTGCAACGAAGAGTCGTCGTGAAAAAGGAATATACCGCGCCGAGAATGCCCGCGAACAAGAAAGCGAAAACGATGCCGAACAGAACCGAGCAGAAGCCGTACATTCCGGCAGGACCGCCCGCCATATCCGCATACATGGACACGCCGACGCAACCGCCGAGCGCGCCGAAGCACATAATTCCCGGAATACCGAGGTTAAGGTTGCCCGATTTTTCAGTCAGCGTTTCACCGGTCGAACCGTAAAGCAAAACGGTGCTGAATTTCATCGAACCGACGAAAAATGCGATTAACTGTCCCATTTACTTTACCTCCCCGTGTTTTTTGTTGAATTTTATGCTGTAGTTAAGGAAGAACTCACAGCCGATAATGCAGAAGAATACGATGCCGACGATGACGTCGCCGAAGTCTTTGGTAAGACCGTATTTGCCGAAGTCGGACGCGATCTGATTGGAGCCTTTCTTAAAGAAAACGACGAGAAAAGCCGTCAGAATCATGAAAAGCGGATTGAATTTAGCGAGCCACGAAACGAGAATCGCAGTGAAGCCGTAACCGCCAACGATATCGGTCGTAAGCGAGCCTTTGATCGAACCGATAAGCATTGCGCCGATAAAGCCGCAGATAGAACCGGACACGAGCAAGGTGCGGACGGTAACTTTTCCGACGCTGAGCCCGATATATTTCGCCGTGTTATGGCTTTCGCCGACGACGGATATTTCATAGCCGTGTTTGGAATATTTCAGATATACGTACATTGCGGCAGTGAGAACGACCGAAACGAGCACGATTCCGAGATATTCGTTGCCGATAACGGGAAATTGACCGTTTACCACGATAAACTCGCCGTGACTCGGATCCCACGATTTCAAAAATACGTTCACGAGGCTTATCGCGACGTAGTTCATCATCAGAGTGAACAGCGTTTCGTTAGTGTTCCATTTCGCTTTGCAAAGTGCGGGAAGAACCGCCCACAACGCGCCGCCGAGTATGCCGCCGAGCATCATAAGCACGATCAGAAAGAACTGACCGAAGCCCGATCCGGAAAGGCCTTTGCCCCAGTACGCGGAGATCATTGCGGTAATCAGCGCGCCGAACAATACCTGCCCTTCCGCACCCGTATTCCAATATTTCATTTTGAACGCCGGGGTTATCGCAATCGCGATTCCGAGAAGAATCGCAAGTTCCTGAATCAACTGCCATATCGTGGCGGCGACGCCTTCCGCGGTCTGATAACCGGGATCGCCGAACGCGCCGTGGATTATCGAAGCGAATACCGAAAACGGGTTCTGTCCAGCGGTAATGACCCCGAAAAGCGAACTGACGAGAATGCCGATCAGAACTGCCGCAACTCTTATGAGCCAGCTTTGCCATAGCGGGAGCGGATCGCGCTTGGTAATGTGAAACAATGGCTCTTTCGCCGTTTTTTCTTTACTCATTTGCTTCGCCTCCGTTTGCGTTGTTTATGTTTTCTTCCCATTCTTCCTCGGTAAGGTTGCTGTCTTTTGCGATACCGTAGTTTTTGTCTTTGTTCTTTTCGGTAAGATCGAGCGCGCCCGTCATCATAAGACCGAGTTCTTCTTTCGTCGTCTTATCCGCGTGTACGATGCCCATATTTTTTCCGTGACACAAAACCATGATCTTGTCGCACAGCGCGAGCATAACGTCGAGATCCTCGCCGATAAACAATATTCCCGCGCCGCTTTCTTTTTCGGAGTTGAGAATGTTGTATATCATATAGGACGAATTTATGTCCAGTCCGCGCACGGGATACGCCGTGATCAATACGTTAGGTCTTGACAGAATTTCGCGTCCGACGAGAACTTTTTGCACGTTGCCGCCCGAAAGGCGTCTGACCGGCGTTTCCGTCGACGGCGTTACGATTCCAAGTTCGCTTATGATCTGATTCGCCTGTTCTCTCGCCGATTTTCTGTCGACGAACGGACCTTTATTGTCCGAATAGGTTTTGAGCATCATGTTGTCGGTTATCGAGAACGACGGCGCAAGCCCCATTCCCAGCCTGTCC
>CAKQKN010000014.1 GCA_934249215.1 uncultured Clostridia bacterium | reverse complement strand
AATAATCGACCTATAGCCCTACTTTTCACGGAACTCAATTCAGTAAAAAACTCCCGAACGAGGCGGGAGTTTTTCTTGTTTGTTGGTTTTATTCGACTTCGAAAAATTCTTTGATCGATTGCTTTCTTACGCTCTTTATGAAAGATTCGTCGAGAACGAAAACGATATCGGCTTTGTCTTTCGCCGCGGAAAGTTTGTCGTAAAGCGCTTTAATATTTTTAAATGATATTTTTCTGTTTATGCAAAAAGGACCGACGAAAGTTGCAAGAAAATGCAATTTCCGTCGGTTCTTTTGTTTTTATAAACAAATTTAAAAAAATGCATTTGTAAATATCGATAATATCTTGCGTAACAATATTTTTTACTCAACGTTTTTCCCTCCCCCATCTTTAAATTTTTTTTCAAAAAATCCTTTTTCCGCTTGACGAGCAATATCTCTTGTGATATGATGAGTTCAGTTCTATGTAATACAAGTAACCGACGGTAACAAGACTATGGCAAATAAAACACAAATGCTTAAAGGTATTCTGGAGGGATGCGTCTTGAGCATTATAAACGACGGCAAATGCTATTCGGGCGATTTAGCCGTCGTACTAAAAAGTTATGGCTTTACTGACATTTCGTCCGGAACAATCTTTCCTCTATTGCTACGTTTGGAAAAAGACGGGCTTGTATCAACATACAGAGTTCCAAACGAATTAGGACCTATGAGAAAGTATTACGAACTGACCGAAAAAGGCAAAGAGGAATTGAAAGCGTTTACCGAAATGTGGCAAGAAACGAAAAATATTGTAAATAAGATATTAAAAATCGATTCATAAATCAATGCAAGTTATATAGGATAATTCACATGGGAAGGCAACAATTTAAACTGAAAAATTTAAACAAGGAATACAGAGAAATATACAAACAAACGGAACTATTCCTTCGCCGCGACGTAAAGAGCAAAGCGGAACGCAAAACCGTTTTAAAAGAATTTTTTGAATTGTTATCGGAAGCACAACAACAAAACACGCCAGTCGATCAACTTTTTTCCGAGGGCTATGATGTCTTTTATCAAGATTTGATTTCCGGGCTTTCGATATATACGGCAGATACAAAACGAACACGCATTTTGAGAATTAGAATCGCCGCCATATGTTTAGCCGTTTTGTGTGTCGGCATTATTACGTGGCAATATCTAAATGGTCAAGGGTACATCGGAGTTTGGACGCGAGGAATCGGATATATCGCAACCGATTTTAATAATTACTCATATTCAACAAAAACGATTGAAGAAAATATTTCGTTTGAAATAAACTTTTCTCGTTTTAGTAATTACAAAAACGTCGTTATATACCGTAACGGGGACATTACCATAGAAATTGAAACTTTGGATAAAATCGATGAATCATACAGAATATTTTTCAGAGCGCATGGCATCTATTCAAGGGACTATGCTACAATCATTTCTTGGCGAAAATATTCTTTTGATGAACAACATGTTAAGGCATGGATTCCTACAGCTAAACTTTTTTGCAATTACAATGAAATAAATTATGATTGCGACTTGTTGGGTTTTACCAATATGGACAAAAAAGACGGTGAACAATTCAGTTATTATATTCCTTCGTTTGTTTCCGAAAACGATACGGTTAGTTTTTTCTTATCGAACTTAACGTATAGCAGTTGGGAAAGAGAACCCGAAATAATCGTAAAAGTTTGAAATATACATAAATTGCGATAAAGATTTTACTTAATAAGAAAAACATGGCAAACAAAAAAAATTTTAGCTTTTGCTATATCTGTTTTATTAGCAGGTATAGGCTCAATTAGTTATGGAAAAACAGTAAAAGCGTTAGATGAAAACTCTATAGCTACTGCAAAAATAAATTTTGCTATGACTATGGATAAAAAATATGCCGAAATGAATAATAACGTATCCCCCATGTCGAGAAATGTTATTAACAATGACGACTTAATTTCCCAAGCTTTTTTCGCTAACGGCGAAGAAAAAGAATTATTGTTAGAAGAACTCGCCAACAATGGTATTTATCTTTTTACAACGGGAAATAATAACCCAATAAGTACGGAAGAAACGATTTCTCAAAATACCTCCTTAAATAACGAGGAAGAACTTTCTCCAAACAGATTAGGTATATATCCAAATTGCGGAACGGGTGATGTTTCAATATATGCGCCTGAAGTATATTATCAAGCGAGCGACAAAACTTGGGTTGTATCTTGCGGTGGCAAATGGTTAACCGAAAACACTCAACCGCGCGACAGGCGTCGTACTCGTCGCTTTGGGGCTCGTCATCATGTGCTTTAATGTTTTTAAATGATATTTCGCAAGCCAAGCAAAAAATGCGGGGCGTAAAATACGCTCCCAGATCCTTCGGAAGCCGAACAAATAAGCAAGGCTCAGGATGACGATCAAGCGTCTGTCTGCATTTTCTCATCCGGCAAATCCCCGTAGAAAACGCCCGATTTGCAAACTTTTCGAATCGGTAAAAGCATAAAAATTTGATAAAAACTTACTAATAATCGACCTATAGCCCTACTTTTCACGGAACTCAATTCAGTAAAAAACTCCCGACCAAATCGGGAGTTTTTCTTGTTTGTTGGTTTTATTCGACTTCGAAAAATTCTTTTATCGATTGCTTTCTTACGCTCTTTATGAAAGATTCGTCGAGAACGGAAACGAATTCGGCTTTGTCTTTCGCCGCGGAAAGTTTGTCGTAAAGCGCTTCTTTTTTCATGTTGTCGCCAGCGCACCTTTCGATCACGGAAAGCATTTTGCTCTTCGCGTAGGCAAGCGAATCTTTCGCTTTTTCGAAAACGTTTTCTTCCGCTTTGATCTTTATGCTCAGCTCGCCGCCGCAGTAGTCGAAAGTGACTTTCAGGCAGTCGTTATGCGCGACGGAGAAGTCGATCTTTTCGCCGTTTTCCGCACAGGAAACGACTTTGCCGCTCGTTACGTCCATAAATTCGACGGTGATTCTGCGTTTTTCGGGTGCGACGGATCTTTCGCCGTCAGCCTTTATTCCGAAACGAACCGCTCCGCCCTCTTCGCTTGCCGAAAACTCCGTTTTGAGAACGGCATTTTCGCCGTCGTCCTCGATCATCGTGAACGCCGCATTTTTGCCGAGCACGAGTACGCGCAGATTTTCCGGGTTGTCGCAACCGTTGCCCTTATCTTCCGACAAAGGAACGATCGAACCGTATTTCATAAACACGGGGATGCTACCGAGCCCGCGGTAAGCCGTTATCGTCTTGCCGCCCGCCGGCGAAGAATACGCTTGACGGGTGAACATATCCATATATTTACCCTCGGGCAAATACGCCTTTACGCTTCCGATTCCGTCCGCGCCCTTTTTCGTTATCGGCGCGACGATCAATTCGTTTCCGAAGTAATATTCGTTATACGCTTCGTACGCCTTTTCGTCCTCTGGGTTAGCGTAGTACATAGGCTCGATGAGTGCTTTTCCGCACTCGTGCGTCAAGTGGTTGTACGTGTGGATATACGGCACGAGTTTGTGACGAAGTCTTAACTGTTCGACGAGAACGTTGCTCACTCCGTCGTCGTAGCGCCAAGGCTCTTTGCCGAGAACCATTTTCGCGGTCGAATGAAGTCTGTTGATCGGGCTGAAAACGCCGAACTGCAACCATCTTACGGCGAGTTCGTTGTCCTTTTCGCCGAAATGGTGTCCGCCGATGTCGTGGCTCCACCAAGTGTAACCTATATTAGTGGAAGTTGCGGTGAAATACGGTTCGTAATCGAGGAATTTCCAGTTGACGATCGTATCGCCGGAGAACCCGAGAGGATAACGATGTGCGCCCGCACCGCAGAAGCGGGACAAAATCAAGCCCGCACCGTGCAAACGGCTGTCTTTGTAATGCAAATGGTTGAGAAGCCACAGCGGGTCGAGACCTTTGATTTTCGTGCTGTAACCTTGCTGCCAGTCGATCCACCAGAAGTCCACGCCGCTCTTTTCGTACGGACGGTGAAGAAGTTTGAAATAGTTTTCGGCGAACTTTGCGTCCGTGAGATCGAAAGGAATGACTTCTTTCGTTTTTGGATCCTTGTCCATCGCCTCGGCGAACTTGTCGTACATATCCTCGAACCACCGAACGCCGTCGGACGGATGAAGATTGAGCGTGATTTTCAGTTTGCGTTTTTTGAGGTCGGCAAGGAACGCCTTGTAGTCGGGAAATAGTTTTTTATTCCATGAATATCCCGTCCAGCCGCCGATAATTCCGTATTTCTTTTCGTCGCGAAGGTCGGTTTTTTCGACGAATTCTTTCCACACGTCCACGTAGTGCCAGTCCATATCCACCGTTGCAACGGACAGCGGGATTTCCTTTTCCTCGAACGCGTCCATGAGCGCGAGATATTCCTCTTGCGTGTAGGCGTAATATCTCGACCACCAGTTTCCGAGCGCGAATCTCGGCACGAGCGGAACTTCGCCGCTTATGTCGTAATACGCTTTGACAGCCGCGCGATAGTCGTGACCGAAAGCGAAAATATATTTATCTTCTTCCTCTTCCCTTTCGGAAACGACGTCGTTTTCGAGAATGAGCGACTTCCCGTCGTCGAACACCGCGACGCCGTTTTTCGAAACTACGCCGTCGCAAAGTTTGACGTGCCGTCTGTCAACGTTTTCGTTGGGAACGCCGTTTTCGCGAAGCACGCGGTCGTCGGTGTCGAGCGTTCTGATCGTTCCGCCGAGGTTGCCGTCGTTTGTCACTTTGACTTTTTTATCGCCGAGAATTACGTAACTTTTGTCGAAATCGTCCGTAAAAATCACGAAAGTAACCGCGCTCGTGATAATTTTTACGCAATTTTTGGTTTTTTTAACGTCGAACTTCACGGGCGGGAAGTTTCTTTTCCAGACGCCTTGCGTGGTCTTGTCGGTAAAGTTCCCGCTTTCGCTTTCTTCATAGCGCAAAAGCCTTTCCGACAAAACGGTCAGACGGACGTTTCCGAGAGTCACAACGTTTTCTTTGCATGCAACTCCGCTTTTTTCGTCGTAGTCGTAAATCTTCATATCAATTCTCCGAAAGTGTTTTCTTTTGCAGACTTTTTACGAACTTTTATGAGTTTTAGTCGAGCCCGCGAATCACTCTTGCAGTTATTATAATGAAGAAAATTGCCCTTTGCAATAGAATTGTTGTCATCCTTGTGCAAATTATTGCGTTTTTTGAAATTTTTACGCAAAAAAACTCCCGACAGAAGCGGGAGTTGAATTCGTGTGTTAATTTACTAATTAAGCAGCGTTTGAGTTGCGAATCCGCCCGTCGGTTCTTTTCCGACGTCGTTGTTTTTCGCCGTCCGACGTTTACGGACGATCAGTTCTTTTTGCCGTCCGTCGGCTTTATGCCCTCGAAAACGATATTGTGCCCCATCGAGCGGGCGAGCGCTTCTTTTTCGGAGGTGTTCACCGTCCAGCGCATTACGGGGAGTTTCGTTCTGATCGGGAATTCGCCTATATAATAATTGATAAAGTCGGGCTTCGACAAGAAATTAAGAAGGAGTTTCCTCACGACCGTATATTTGGCAAAAGGCAGGGTTCCGCGCTCCGTTCCGCCGAGCTGACCGCGCAAAAAAATCGGGCGCAAAAGCCGCACTCTTCGCATTATGAACGGGTCAAACGACTGAATCGCGAACTCGCCCTTATAGGAATCGAGCAATTTGACGGTTTTTTCTTCGATCCCGCTTTTCGCGCCGTCGCGCTGTTGCTTTATCTCTATTAAAAGCGGCGTTCTTCCGTCCACGAAAGCGAGAAATTCCTCGAACGTCATAACGCCGTCGTCCGTACCGCACACGCGAAGTTTCCTCACCTCTTCGAGCGTGAGATCGCGTATATCGGAGTCGACGCCCGTAACGCGCTTTGCGTTGTCGTCGTGAAAACAAACGAGCCGACCGTCCTTCGTGAGCCGGACGTCAGTTTCGATCGGATAGCCGTTTTCGATCGCCCGCCCGAATGCCGTGCGGGTGTTCTCCCCCGCGCCGTTTCCGTGCAACCCCCTGTGCGCTATGGGGCGAGTTATAAGCCAACTGTCCGACGATATTCTGCTTTTCATAATCATACCTCGATTTCGATTTTACCCGATCGACAAAGATTCCGCCCTGCCATCGATAAACAGCCAAGCGGCGTTTTGAAATATTTGCCCGCCTTGCGGAAATCGCCTTTCGTTTTGCGAAAATCGTTCGCCGCTTTATGGAATCCGCTTGCTTTCGGGATCATACGATTACCGATATTATACAACAAAAATAAAGGGGGCGCAAACGTTTGATTATTCTTCGAAAAAAATATATAATATACGGGAAAACGAAGAACTTCCGCCGAGCGATTGCCGAGCGGGAAAGAAAACGGGGGCGCTTTGCTCCCCGACGCGGCGATTTACGGGTTTTCCGCCGTCGCGGATAAGCACACACGGTGATATTTTATGGCTAAACAAAGAAAAGAACATGTAAGAAATTTCTGCATAGTTGCGCACATCGATCACGGCAAGTCCACGCTCGCAGACCGCATTATCGAGATGACCGGACAGGTCAGTTCGCGGGATATGGAAGATCAGTTGCTCGACTCGATGGACCTCGAGCGCGAACGCGGAATCACGATCAAACTCACCCCCGTCACTATGTACTACACCGCCAAGAACGGCGAGGAATATAAATTCAATCTTATCGACACCCCGGGACACGTGGACTTTTCATACGAGGTTTCGCGGTCGCTCGCCGCTTGCGAGGGCGCGATTCTCATCGTCGACGCAACGCAGGGCATCGAGGCACAGACGCTTGCGAACTGTTATCTTGCGCTCGACAACAATCTCGAGATTATGCCCGTCATCAACAAAATCGACCTTGCGAGCGCACGCCCCGACGAGGTTGCGAAAGAGATCGAGGACGTGATCGGGCTTGACGCGTCCGACGCGCCGCGTATTTCGGCAAAGAACGGAATCAATATCGATCAGGTTCTCGAAAACGTGGTTAAGCTCATTCCCCCGCCCGAGGGCGACGACGAAGCGCCGCTCAAAGCGCTCATTTTCGACTCTTACTACGACAATTTCAAGGGAGTTATTTGTTTCGTCCGCATTAAGGACGGAACGGTCGCGCCCGGCGACAAAATCCGCACGTATATGTCCGACAAACAGTTCGAAGTGACCGAAGTCGGCACGTTTAACCCAAAGCTCACGCCGAAAGCGCGGCTTTATTCGGGTGACGTCGGATATATTGCCGCGAGCATAAAGAGCGTCGAGGACACCAACGTCGGCGACACGATAACTCTCGTCGATAACCCCGCGCCCGAGCCGCTCCCCGGCTATAAAAAAGCGTTGCCCGTGGTTTTCTCGGGCGTTTACCCGCTCGACGGCTCCAAGTTCAACGACCTGAAAGAAGCGCTTTTGAAACTCAAACTCAACGACGCGGCGCTCTCTTTCGAACCGGACAATTCCATCGCGCTCGGCTTCGGCTTCCGTTGCGGTTTTCTCGGACTTCTGCATATGGAAATCGTTCAACAGCGTATCGAGCGGGAATTCGACCTCGACATAATCACAACTACGCCCGGGGTTTCGTACAAGGTCTTTAAAACGGGCGGACAGATGGTGATCGTCAACAACCCGACGAAGCTTCCCGATCCGTCCGAGATCGAACATATCGAAGAACCCGTCATCAAGGCAAGCATATACAGCCCGCCCGACTATATCGGCTCCATTATGGATCTTTGCGTCGAAAAGCGCGGGGAACTTATCACGATGAACTATATCGACGAAAAGCGCGTTTGCCTTTTATATAAACTCCCGCTCAACGAAATCATTTTCGACTTTTTCGACAGCCTTAAGTCGCGCACGCGCGGCTACGCTTCGCTCGATTACGAAATCAGCGGGTATCAGACGAGCGAACTCGTCAAACTCGACATGTATTTGAACGGCGAGATATGCGACGCGCTTTCGGTAATCGTGCATAAGGACAAAGCGTATGCCAGAGGCCGCGCGATCGCCGAAAAACTCAAGGAAGTCATTCCCCGCCAGATGTTCGAAATTCCCGTTCAGGCGGCTGTCGGCGGCAAAATCATCGCGCGCGAAACGGTCAAGGCGCTCCGCAAAGACGTTCTCGCAAAATGTTACGGCGGCGATATAACGCGAAAGAAGAAACTTCTCGAGAAACAAAAGGAAGGAAAAAAGAAAATGCGCAAGCTCGGATCGGTCGAGATTCCGTCCGAAGCGTTTATGTCTATTTTAAAGATCGATTCGTCGGATAAATAACGAAAACGCGCGATAATCGACTTATAGCCTTACTTATCAAAAAGGAATACTATGGCAGGAATTTACGTTCACATACCGTTTTGCAAACAAAAATGCACATATTGCGACTTTGCCTCCTATCCGAAAGAGATCGGAAAAGCGGAGGGATATTTCGCGTGCTTAATAAAGGAACTTCAGTCGCGCGGCAGAGAACTTTCGGAAAAAACTTTCGACACCGTGTATTTCGGCGGCGGCACACCGTCTTTCGTGGACGCGAAACTGATCGGCGCGGTTATGAACCAGATTCGCAAAAATTTCAATATTTCGGACGGAGCGGAGATAACGATCGAGATCAATCCCGGGACGCTCACGCCCGAAAAACTCGCCGTTTACGACGCGGTCGGAATCAATCGGTACAGCGTCGGGCTTCAATCGGCTTCCGACGAACGGCTTGCGGAACTTAACAGAATCCACACCGCGGACGATTTCAGATATTGCTGTCAACTTTTGAAAAACAGAAATTTCAGCGCGGACGTTATGATCGGACTTCGCGATCAGACGAAAGAGGAAGTCGCGAAAACGATCGATCTTGCGGTAAGCGGCGGCGCGAGCCACGTTTCCGTTTATGCGCTCACGCCAGAGGAAGGAACGCCGATGTTCACAATTTATCTGAACGGCGAACTTCCGAGCGAGGACGAAACAGCCGATCTTTACGACTATGCGCGCGGACTTCTCAAAGAATACGGATTTTATCGGTATGAGGTTTCGAACTTCGCGCGCCCGGGTTATGAATCGCGACACAATCTCAATTATTGGCGGCGGGGCGAATACGTAGGTCTGGGCGTTGCGGCTTCGTCGTGCATCGACGACAGAAGATTTACAAACACCGAAAGCATCGACGAATACGTTCACTGCCTTTTGAGCGACAAATACGCCGAAATTTCGTCCGACTTCATCGAGGGCGACGACAGGAAATCGGAATTTATCATGCTCGCGCTCCGAACAGCCGAGGGCATACGGCTCGAACGCTATGAAAGGCTTTTCGGAACGGACTTTTTGAAAGACTTTAAAAAGGAAGTCGACGAACAGCGCGACTATCTCGATATAACGGACGATCGCGTCAGAATCAAAGACGAATTTCTTTACGTCCAGAACCACATTATCATCCCCTTTTTGCGCTGACGTTTTTCATTCTACAAACAAAAAGCCCGCCTATAAGTCGATTATCGGCGGGTTTCGTTTTTATCTATGTTAATGATTACAATGATGAAAAACAGATTTAAGCTTTCTTTTGATGGCGCTACTATATCAGGTCTTTTGACCTATGTCAATACTTTTGACCTGAAATGTTATATCATTTTTGTATGTACTATATAGAAGTGATTAAAGAAATTATGCAAGAAGAAGGATATTCGCAACAAACGTTTGCGGATATACTCGGCGTCAATCAGACTACCGTCAGCCAATGGCTTTTGGGTAAAAAGAAACCGGGATATGACAGCATTTTGCGACTTTATGAAAAGTTCGGCGTTGAACCAAATCAACTGTTTGGGATAGAATAAAGTTTATTACGATTTAGAAACGCCCCCTTTTGTGCGGTTTAACGGAAACGAAAAAGCAGCCTGTAAAAAACTTACAAACCGCCGCTATTCGCATTATGAAAAACGTTTAATTTTGTCGATTCAGGAATTTCTATTCCTAATCAGAGATATTTTTCGAGATCGTTGACGTCGTTGAAAACGAGCGAAAGATTCATTCCGCTTTTGAAATACATTTCGCCGTCCGTTTCCCCGCTCAGAACGAGAAGAGAATTGAAATCGCTGTTTACGGCGAACGCCATATCCGTCGAAAGTCTGTCGCCGACCATAAGCACTTCGTCGGGCGACACGTTATATCTCGAAACGACAGCTTTACCCATTCCGTCATACGGCTTGCCGATGATGACGTCCGGAGTGCGCCCGCTGCTCGTTTTGAACATCTGAATGAAAGAACCGACGTCTGGCATCGAGAAACCTTCCATCGGGCAGACGAGGTCGGGATGAGTCGCAACGTAATAAGCGCCGCGCTTCAGAGCAACGTCGAACGCCCGTATCTTTTTGAAATCGAGCGTCACGTCGTAAGCCAAAACCGCGATTTCGGCGGAAAACTCGTCGGTCAGAATCACGCCGGAATCTTCGAAATCTTTTCTTACCGCGTCTGTCGCGACTAGAAAAACCTTTTTCCCGACATGGTTTGCGTTAAGATACTCGATCGTCGCCCTGCCCGACGAATAAACGTCGTCGGCTTTGTCGAAAATTCCGCGCCCGACGAGTTTTTTCTCGTACTCGGCGTCAGACCTCGACGAGTTGTTCGTAAGGTACACGAGTTTTTTGCCCGCCGCGCGCAAGTGCGCGAGCGTTTGGGTGACGTTTCCGATGAGTTTATCGCCGAGATAAACCGTTCCGTCAAGGTCGAGAAGAACGACTTTCGTTCTGTCGATTATCTCTTTTGCACGATCGTTTTTAATATATTTTTCGTTCATTTTTCTCTCCGTTAATCGTTATTTTTATAAAAAAGCCCCGCAATAGGTCGATTATCGGCAATTTCGATTAAAAATCGTGCCGACTCGCATCACAGCCATTCGGTGAAGCCGCTCGCCCAGACGATTTTTAAAAGGTTATCTCCTCTCGTAATCGCGGGGGCTAGTTTCAATGCGTTAGCTTTCGCTTCAGACGAATAGGATTCGACGGAATGTTTTCGTCCTCCGTAAAGCGAGTATATCATGCGCTCGCCGAAAGGAATGCGGCGGGTGAGTTCTTCGACCGTCGCCCTTATAACCTCGTCGCCGCGGACTTTTTCATAGACGTCCGAAAGCAGTACGTCGTCCGCAAGATATGCGGGCGGGGTCTGAATTTCGAATAGTTGCGTACCCGCTTCCGACAAAGCCGTGAGTTCGCGCACGGCAAAGACGTAAGACGGAACTTTCAGCATTTTTTCTTCCGAACACAGAAATAGGCCGTACAGCTTCAGAAGAATTTTATATGCAAGGTACGATCGCTCGCCCGGTTCGGTTTCGAGATCGTAGGTCGAAAGCACGTCCGCAAGTCTGTCCGCGGGATTATCGAACGGCAACGCTTCGCAAGCCAAAGCCGAAACCACGGTCGCACAGACGAGCTTTCTATAGTCGTATTCCAAAAAATATTCACCAGAAAGTCTTATGCTTTCGTTAAGGTGATATACGGCGGTTTTTTTATCGAAAACCCCGCCTATAAGTTCGTTAACGCGCATTTCGACGAATAAAAGTCTTTTCGAAAAAACGCTTCTTAAGGCGTCCGCAACCTTGTTTTTTTTAAGTTTCGAAAACACTTCGTCGTCAAACGCGAAATATAATCCGTTCTTGACCAGTCGAGCGTTTTCGGACAAGAACCGACAAAACGAATAGTCTGTGGGAACGACGAGCAGGTCGGCAAGCGGGAAAAGTTTTTTTGCCAAACCGACAGTGAGAGAAACGAGCTCCCCGTCGCCGATTATGACGATCGCGGAGAGATTTGAAACCGACGCAAGAAGTTTTTCGGCGATTTTTTCGTCGAGCCGCCCGTCGTCGAACGAGAAAAACGAAACCGTTTCCCTCGGCAAAGCGATCCTTTTTCCGATCGAAAAATATCCCGAATCGCGACACACGACCGCCGCTACGCGTTTTTCCTCGTTGACGCCGCAACGATCGAGAATGAACTTTTCCGCAATCGCCGCACCGTCGCCGAAAGACACGCCGCTAAACGGAAGAATTTCGGGAGCGCATTTTTTTCCTCCGGATAAAAAAACGGCATTTTCGCACGCCGTTTTCTTGTCACCGTAATCAGACATTTTTTCCATCCGAGTTTAATTTCTTTTCCGAGTTTACTTGTTTTTTCTGCCGATCGAAGCGAAAACGTTGAGCCGCTCTTCGAGCGAGGGGCATTTGATAACCGTTTTGTCGGAAAAAATTCCGTCGCTGTGGCATTCCGCAATGCTGAGCGCGTTGCCTGCGATCGCCAGAGCGCACGTTTCGACGTACGACTTCGCCTCGTCGGGACATTCGATCCCGAACATACTGCGCGGATACTCCGTCTTTTCTGTCAACACGACGAGAAGTTCTTTTTTCCTTATCGTTTCGATAAACGAAACGAGCGCCGATCTGGAATATTCACGAACCGAAAGGCAGACGGCGTTGAACCCGTCGGCTTTTACTTTGTCGAGCAGCTTGGAAAACTCGGCGGTCGCCTTTTCCGACTCCGTTTCCATTTCCAGCCATCTGTATTTGCACTGATATTCGTAAGCAACGATAACGCCGGTGTCGGCGGCAAGCGAAGTATAAGTTTTTACCGCGGGGAACTCGACGACGATCTCGTCGGTTTCCTTGAAATGCTTCCGGAGCGCGGCGATAAGATCGTATAGATAATAAGGATTTTGCGCGTCGCAAAGCAGATTATATTCGCTTTCGTCGATGTCCAAACAAAGGTCGTTTCTCAAAAAATCAGCGGTCGTTTTTCCCTTGCCGTATTTTTCGATGATTTTCATTCCAACGGCGCGGAACAAGTGTTTGAGCGTGACCGTGCCGTTCTTTTTCGCCATCGAAAAACGATAAACGTCGTTTTCATAGTCGATCGTGATATCGAACTTTGCGAGCAGTTTGTTGATTCTTTCCGTAACGGACGACGCACGTTTTACGCAAGTTGCCCTGAAATCCGCAAGAAGAGGTTCGAAAAGCGCCGCGTTCTTTTTTCCGATTCCGTAAAGCGCCGCAGTGCAATTGCCGAGCTCGGTCGATTTCAAGGCTATCTCGAAACCGCAGACGCCGAACACGCCGAGCGTTCTGCACCCGGACATAAATTCCTTTGCCGCGGCAATCGTGCCGAAATCGCAAACGCCCGCGACGGAAACGCCGTTCTTATACGCCATAAACGCCGACATCGACGGGTTGAAAGGCGAAAACGAATAGTCCGTGCGCACGTTGAAATTATATGCGGCGGCACCCTCCGGCGCAAATTTCTTGTCCTTCTTCTCCGTTCTTTTAAGGAGCGTCAGAATGACCTTGCGAAGAAACGCGTTTTTCACGTTAAGTTTTTTAATAAGCTGTTCGCTTTGCATAAATCCTCCGTCAGCCGACAAAAAGCAACGCGGACAAGCCGAAGTCGCCCCGCGCCGACTGCTGAAAAAATCAACGGAACAAACCGAAATAATATTTCTATCTTGATGTATTTTACAGTAAAAACGAGAAAAAGTCAATTCATTTGTCCGTCATTTCGCTCGTTATGGGGTTTATGATCTGTTTTTTATGTGAAAAATGTATCATAAAAAGGATTTATTCGCTAAATTTTAAAAAATCGCTTGAAAAAAAAGCGATTTGTGTTATAATGGATTCAGACGTTCCGTTAAATGCCGAGCCACGTTTTTGGCGTCCGACGCCTTTGCTTTCTCATTTCCGTGCGGAAATGCCGAAAAACGAGGCTTACTTCGGAAAAAACATGCTTAAGGCGAACGAAACGAAACATATTCATTGCAAAAATAAATCATCGGAGGTAAATTATGAACAAAAGCGAATTTATAAGAGCGTATGCCGACAACCTCGGCGTAACGATCAAAGAGGCAGAACATTATTTTCAATCTTTCGTCGACACTCTTACCGATGCCCTGAAGAGCGGCGAATACGTTCACGTCTCCGGTTTTGCGACCTTTGAAATAAAAGAAAAGGACGCCAGAGACGGAATCAATCCCAAGACGGGCGGCAGAATCACGATCCCCTCCTGTAAGTCCCCCACTGCGAAATTCAGCAAGGCTTACAAAGAACTTTTCAACTGAAAACGGTGCCGGAAAATTCTTCAGACCAAAATTTACGAGCCGAGGCATATTCGCCGCGGCTCGTATTCTTTGTTTTCGATATTTTTTGCAGTCGCAAGTCGAACCAAACGATTTTGCCCCGCTTATTCGCTTCGGTTATACGTTCGTTTATTTCGATTTTCCCGATTTGTTTTTGAGACTTTTTTAAACGTTTCTCACGCACTCTTTTTCACGAGCTTTCCGTCCTTGAAATAGAAATACGGATTGCTTTCCGCGACTTTGATAACGAGTTCGGCCGAGCAACCGGAGAACGCTCCGTCGCCCACTTCGGCAAGGTTAACCGCGACCGAAACGTTTTTAAGTTCGGTGCAGGTGTTGAACGCAAACGCGCCGACTTTCACGACGTAGTGCGGAAGATCGAGCGACTTAAGCGCGGTGTCTTCGAAAGCAAACGCGCCGATTTCGCGGAGGCTCTTCGGCAGATCGAGATCAACGAGCGAAGTGCATTCGGAAAAAGCGTAATCGCCGATCGTTTCACAACCTTGTTTGTTGCCCTCGGAATAAAAATATACTTTTTCGAGCTGTTTGCATTGTTTAAAAGCGTTTGCGCCGATCGTTTTTACGGAAGAGGGAACGGTCACGCTTTTTACGTTAAGTTTGGAAAAACCGCCCTCCGCAACGGCAATGACGGGCTTATCTCCGCTAGCAGTCGGGAGTTTGAGCGTTTCGGGCGCATCGCCTTCCCACGCCACGTTATATTGAACGGCACAACCGATCGTTTCGCCGTCGGCACCCGCAACGTCGGTAAAGATGAAATATTTGTCCTCCGACGGAACGTACGGCTTGACTTCCATAACGTCGCAACCCGCGAACGCCGTGAACGCGACTGCCAAAAGGACGAACGTCAATAATCTTGCAATTTTTTTCATACTTTTCTCCCACCGGATTCAGTAATGCAAAGCGAAACGGAAAGCCGCGGACGGACCGCAGACAAAGCCCCGTAATACGTTGCTTAAACATATTATACGCGCATACGCGCGCATTGTCAATATTTTTTCGAAAAATTACTCGCTTCCACGAACTTTTCACCGAAAAACGACGTTTTTTCTCGCAAAAAACGCCGTAAACGCGACAAACGTTTACGTTTCAGCCGAGTTCGACACGCGCTTTCGCGTTGAGCGTGAGATCGGCAAAATCCCCTGCTTTGTAGCGAATGTAGCCTTCGGCGGCAATCATCGCGGCGTTGTCGGTGCACATTTTTTTCGGCGGAAGTACGGCTATAAGCCCGTTATCGGCACATTCACGTTCGAGAAATTCTCTTAAATATCCGTTCGCGACGACACCGCCGCCCGCGGTAATCACTTTCAGTCCGCGCATTTTTGCCGCACGCACCGCTTTGTTTATCAGACCGTCAACGGCGGCATGTTGGAAAGAAGCGGCGACGTCGGCTTTATTATATTCCGAACCGACCTGCTCGTGATTGTGAACGTAATTTATGACGGCGGTCTTAAGCCCGCTGGAAGAAAAATCGAAGCAGTCTTTGTTTTTGAGCATGGGCGGGAAAGCGATCGACGGTTTTCCCTCGCGCGCAAGACGCTCTATGTTCGGTCCGCCGGGGTAATTCAGCCCGAGAACGCGAGCAACTTTATCGAACGCTTCGCCTACCGCGTCGTCGAGCGTTTGACCGAGCACTTCGTAAACGCCGTAATCTTTTACCTCTATAATCGCGGTGTGACCGCCGCTCGCAAGAAGGCTTATAAACGGCGGCTTTACGTTCGGATCGGCAAGATAGATCGCCGCAAGATGTCCTCTTATGTGGCTGACGGGAACGAGCGGAACGCCGAGCGCAAACGCAAGCGCCTTTGCGTAAGACACGCCAACGAGGAGCGCGCCGAGAAGCCCTGCGCCGTAAGTCACGGCAACGGCGTCGATATCTTCGAGTTTTTTCCCCGAATTTTTAAGCGCGCGTTCGACGACGACGGAAATTGCCGCGGTGTGCGCACGCGAAGCGATTTCGGGAACGACGCCGCCGAAACGAATATGTTCGGTCATCGAACTTTCGATCTCGGAAGAAAGCAGATTGGTCCTGCCCTCGAGCACGGCGCACGCGGTTTCGTCGCACGACGATTCGATCGCAAGTATTACGGGGTTTTCCTTTATCCCCTTTTTTTTGACTCTTTCCGAATAACTTTCCATTAAGATTTCTTCAGATAATCGATGATGAACGGATCGAGTTCGCCGTTCATAACGGCGTCGATATTACCCGTTTCGCAACCGGTGCGGTGGTCTTTTACCATCGTATACGGACAGAAAACGTAAGAGCGGATCTGACTGCCCCATTCGATTTTCTTCATCTCGCCTTTTATGGACGCGGCTTCTTCCATACGCTCGCTTTCGCGCTTTTCGATGAGTTTGCTCATCAGCATTTTCATTGCCTGTTCGCGGTTCTGCACCTGACTGCGCTCGTTCTGGCAAGCGACGATGATGCCCGTGGGTAAGTGAGTGATTCTGATTGCCGATTCGGTCTTGTTGACGTGCTGTCCGCCGGCACCGCTCGAACGATAGGTATCGACTTTCAGATCCTCGGGACGAATGACGATTTCCTCGCTGTTGTCGATTTCGGGCATGACTTCGACCGACGAAAACGAGGTGTGGCGGCGGGCGTTTGCGTCGAACGGCGAAATTCTCACCAGACGATGAACGCCCTTTTCCGCTTTAAGATAGCCGTAGGCGTTGTCGCCCTCGACCTTGAACGTTACGCTCTTGATGCCGGCTTCGTCGCCGTCCACCCGATCGAGTTCGGTCAGTTTGTAGCCGTGCTTTTCGGCATAACAAATATACATGCGGTAAAGCATTTCCGTCCAATCGCAGGCTTCCGTTCCGCCCGCGCCCGAATGGAGCGTCATAATGGCGTTGAGCGCGTCGTATTTTCCTTTAAGAAGCGTCTGAAGTCGAAGGTCCTCGATATCTTTTTCCGCTTTCGCAAGGTTATCTTCTATTTCCGCGGCGTAACTTTCGTCGCCCTCTTCGGCGACGAGTTCGAGAAGCGTTTCCACGTCGTCCACCGCCTGCGTTGTCGCGTCGAACACGGCAAGTCTGTTTTTGACGTGCGTGAGCTTGCGCGAAATCTGCGTCGAACGTTCGAGATCGCCCCACACTTCGGGCAATTCGAGTTGCGCTTCGAGTTCCGTCTTTTCTTTTCTCAGATTGTCGACGTCAAAGAGAGTACCCTGCCTCTTTCAGGGTGTCTCGGAGTTGACGAATCTTCTGAGTATACAAATCGATTCTGAGCATACGTTTTCTCCTAACTATTTAATAAAAGTGGCGGTATAGGTCGGTTATCCGCCGTTAAACGGTACCAAAGCCCCCGCAAAAAATGATTGAATCGCACTAAAAACGTTTTTCCGCCCGCGCTTAAAAAAGGACGAGCGCCTGCGATTCGCTACTACATACCATGCTATTATATATATTTAACCGATGTTTGTCAATTTTATTTCGTCGTCGATCGGATTCCTCGCCGAAAAAACGCAACATATATTTAAAACCAGCCAAAAAATGCAAACGGCAGAACGAGATTTTTCGTCCAGATAAAGATAATGTAACAAAACAAAAAAGTCCGCACAATTGCCTATAAACGACTTATACGCGGACTTTTTACATTTTCGGATTAACGGCGGGCTCAATATGAAACGTTATCGCCGCCCGATTTCGTCGCAAATCTCAACGGGATTCCGTATACCGACTGGTAGCATTCTTTCCAGCATTCCTCGTTGAGCTCTTTCATGCGTTGAGCGTTTTCGCCACGCGAAAGCGCGGGAGCGGGATAAATCGGCTTGCCTATATGGACGGTATATTCCTGAACGGGGAAACCGTCGGGGCCGAAAGCGTCGCCGTCGCGCATGGTGATAAAGCACGGAACGACGGGAACGCCGTTGGTCGCGGCAAGCGAAAACGCGCCTTTTTTGAGCGGCTTGGGCTTGCGGTAATTCCACCACATGCTCTGTTCGGCATAGACGAGAACGAAGCCGTTATCCTTGAGAAGTTTGCCGACCGCCTCGGTCATTCTGCGCATGTTTTTGAAGTCGGCAGAAAGCGGAAGCGTGTTGCAGTTGCGCATCAGATATCCGTAAAATCCTTTGAACGAAGTGTAATTCCCCTCGCGGATAATTCTGTAAAGCTTGTGCTTTTTTACGTCCGCTTTTTCATAAACCATCTGCATTATGAAACTGTCGAGCGCGCTGAAATGATTGCAGGTAAGAATCGCCCCGCCCTCGACCGAGCGAAGATTTTCGACGCCGACGATATCGCGAACGATAAGTTTGCCCGTGCGGAGCGCAGAGTTCAGATATACTCTCGCCGCGGAAAACGCCGCTTTCGACCTTAGCCTGCTCGATAATTTTTCGTAAGCGAAGTCAACTCCGTCGGGAAGAGGTTTCGTCGGCGGGTCGTCCTCCACGTCGACGTCGAACAGTCCGTCAGCTTCGAGTTCCTCGATTTTTTCGAGCACTTTGACACGCCCGGGATCCTGCGACGCGCGCACGCGCTTTATATAATTATCGTCGCGAGCGATCTCTCTTTCGGCAAGTTTGCGAAGGTTTTCGCCGCACTCGACGTCGCGTTTGCGATCGGCATCGGAATAATTGTTCGCAACTTCGCAAATATCGTCGTAAAAATCGGTGAGTTTCGAGTATTTTTCGAAATGATCGGCGTAGGCGCAGTCCTTATAGTGCCACGGCTTACTCGTCATGCTGTAATGAAAAATGGCGACATTCTCTTCGTCGGTCGCAAGACCTTTGAATATCTGCGCGTTCCACCTCGGGTTAATCAGCCGAACTTTGTCCTTGCACAGAACGTTGAGATAATCTTCGTCCTGCGTTACGGCGAAATTATAGAACGCGAGAAGTTCGGAAAACGATCCGAGAATGTTTTTCTCTCTCAACGTTTTGGCATTCATAAGCAAAACACCGGCATTGAAGAAAGCGTATCTGTCGATCCCGACGACCTTTTCGGCATAATCGCCGTAAATTTCTTCGTTCGTCATAACTCTGTCGGTGACGGCGCCGAGATAATAATCGGAAACGTCGATATCGAAAAACTCGGCGATATTCCCCTCAACGACCGTATCGGAATCGATATAGATCGCCTTGTCGTAAGCGGGAAACATGTCCGGAATGAAAATGCGGAAATAAGTGGTTTTCGAGTAGTAATCGCGAAGGGGAAGTTTCGTCGAAAGCCGAGCGAGATATTCACTCACGTCGTCGAAAAATATTTCGCAATTGTCCGTTTTAAGCTTCAAAACGCGCGCCCTTATGTCGTCGGGAATATGCGTTATGAGTATGTGAATATGATAAAAACGGTCTTTCGACGCGTTGCACAAAAGCGACTTGATCGATACCGCCGCATATTTTATAAAAGCCTCGTCGCACGCGTAAAAGACGGGAATCGGCGCGGTTTTTACCGCCGTTTTATCTTTTGCCGTAGTATTCATGATTTTCGTGTCCTCCTTTGAACGGTTTGTTTTTCCGATCACCGCAAAACGAGCCGATCGGTCGGGTAAGAGTTTACTTTGTACCAGCGAACTCCTTTTTATACTCGTAATATTTTTCGTAAATATCGTCAAAGCACTTATATCCGAATTTTTCGTGTACTTTGTCGACCTGCCACTGCTTGATATTGTCGGTGTGCGGGTACGGCAGCCAGAACAAGCGCTTGCTGAAATGGCGCACCACCGTGTTTTTGTGAAGGAACTTCTGGTCGTTGAATTTCTGCGACAAAAGTTTCTTTTTCGTCGTGCTTCTGATGATTGCACTTTGATCGGCGAAAACCAGTTTCTTTTTCACGATGAGCGCGCGCGCTTTTCCGAATAATCCCGTTTCGGCAATCCTTTTCATGTTGAGAAGAAGCACGCCCGCGTTTATATAGTCGAATCTGATGAGATATTTCCCGTAGTGGTCGGGCGCAGCGGCGTATTCGTAATCGGAAACATCTACGTCATACAAAAGTCTTGCGTCGCGGTTGAACATTATATCCGCGTCGAGATATAAAAGTTTGTCGGGAATTTCGGGTACGAGATCGGCGAAAAGCCTGATGAGCGTATACGGCGAACAATAGGCGCCTTCGTTTGGACACTCCTTGAAAAGACTTTCGTAAAAGTCGGTCACGTCCACCTTTTTCACGCCCCCCGACGGGTTACATTTTTTGACTATTTTATCCAAAAAGTCTATCTCCGAGTCGGTTATCGGCGTATATTCCGCTTTTATCCGAGTCAGATTCATCGTAAAAACGAACACGTTCAGTTGCGGATTTTCGGGCGTTCTTTCGATGATCGACAAAAGACACGTCAAAACGCCGTCGAATACTTTCGAATTGCCGCAAAACAAAATATTCATTCTTTTCTCCTTCCGATTATTCTATCGTAGCCGTCGATCAATCGTTTTCAGCGCCGGATTGTTTCTCTTTTTTCTCTTCCGAATCGTTTCGTCTGACGTAAACGATATCGTCGTAATCTGACAGCTTGCTGCGCTCTTTCATCGCACGAAACACTTCGTCTCGAAGTTTTTTACGAGCTTCGCCGACGGGAAGATTTTCGTCGGGAAAAAACGGTCCGTCAACGTACGTCGTCATCTTCGGCGTCCGTCCGTGCTTACGCTTCGTATATACGTTCGTAAAACAAAACACGGGCTTATTAAATTTTACGGGGTAACGAAAGGACGCGTCCCTGAAATCCCTGATAAACGTGCAATAGGGCCATATATGCGCCTCGGGGTATATACAAATCACACCACCGTTTTCAACCCTTTCGGTCATCGCGTCGATGAAATTATGCGTCGCTTTCATATCGTCCGGAAGCGGAAGCGCCCCGAGATAGGGCGTCAGTTTTCCGAGCACCGGCATAGACACGTTTGCGGGGTTCACCACGACGAAAACGTCTTTCGGGAAAGATGTCATCGTCGGCACGTACGGATCGGCGTCCGTCGTCGTATGGTTTCCGTAAAGAAAGAAGGCGCCCTTGCCTTGTTTTTTCGCTTGCTTTATCCACCGTTTTATCGCCTTTCGATTCTTGACCGAAAACCCGTATTTCAGTTTGAGATACAAAAAACTCCAAGGCATAAAGACCATACGGTAAATGAAAAACGAAAAAACCTTTGCAAAAAAGCCTTTTCTTACGTACACGTAACTGCCGTCGATTTTCTTCGGGGTTATTTCCGCCGTCGAAAACTCGTCGTTAAGTTCGTCGTCGTAATATATGATTTTCTTTTCTTTCGCTTTTTTCATTCTTCACGCCGTTCCCGATTTTCGTCGGTCAATCTTTTTTCGTCACTCGGTTCTTCGTCGGGCGTTCGCCCGCAGCATAGCCGAAACCGTTTTCGTTGCGGTTTCGTTGTCATCATTTTATCCATACGGCAGATTTTTGTAAAGCCGATTGACTTTATTATGCGAATACGTCGCGTTACTCTTTTAAGTACGGAATCTACCGCGGCGAGTAGATTGCTAAACGGTCGAGAGAGCCCGATTCTACCGTAAAAATTCTTATTCTACCGAGCGGAAAACGCACTCTACTCACAGTAGAACGATTCAAAATTTCCGATTATATCGGCGATTTTAAGGGCGAAAAAATTGAGCCTTTACGCCGATTTGTCAAAAATCCGATGCTTTTTTGCTTTTCCGAAAGTTTTATCTTTTGCCCGTTCGCACGCCGCATTTGTTTTATAACGTGTGTTTTAGTGTAAGCATATGTGCCTTACTTGTCAAGCAAAAAAGCGGTATTTGCCTAATATTTTATTAAGCCTAAGCCGTCGGATATAACCGAAACGCCCCGCAAAAAGACAAAAAACGCATTCAAAACGACGAAAGAATCGCCGCAAAAAGAGCAAAATTTAACGAAGCGTGTTTTTGAATGTGGCATGTAAACGGTTGAAAAAGTTGACAAATCGTGGTACAATATATACGATTCGGGATTATGTGTAAAAATGCTTATATCGAAAAATACTTCGACTTTTTCAATATAAGCACGCAGCGCAAAAGCGAAAAGACCTCGCATGCTTTCGACAATCCACGAAGATGCTCCTTACACCCCCTTTAACACCTTAACACACAGGAGATAAACAAAATCATGACACAACAGGAAGTATGGCAGTTGATCCAGAGTCTTATCTGGCTTCTTGCCGGTGTCGGCGTGTTCATCGTCGGAATGAACTTTATGGGCGACGCGCTCGAAAAAAGCGCAGGCAGCGGAACGAAAAGACTTCTCGAAAGGATAAGCAACAATCGCTTCAAGGGCGTGGGCATCGGCGCGGGAGTTACCGCAATCATCCAGAGTTCTTCGGCGACGACGGTTATGATAATCGGTCTTGTCAACGCGGGCGTTATGACGCTTATGCAAGCGACGCCGATCATTATGGGCGCGAATATCGGAACGACGATAACGGGCGTGCTCGTCGCGCTAAAAAACGACTATTTCAACATGGCAATGTATCTGCTCGCGTTTACGGGCGTCATGATGAGCTTTACGAAACAGGAAAAAGTTAAGATCGCGGGAAATCTTTGCTGCGGTCTCGGAATGATTTTCGTCGGGCTGAACATTATGAGCAGCGAACAGGCATTCGGCAACGCGCTCGTCGAAGAAATGTTTACGAAAATCTTCAGCGCGATGAACTTCCCCTTGCTTCTCATTCTCATCGGCGCGATTTTCACCGCTCTCATCCAAAGTTCCTCCGCGGCAACGGGCGTCGTGATCACAATGGTCGGAACGCAGGTCCTTCCGATCGATCTCGCTTTGTTCATCGTCCTCGGCGCAAACATCGGAACGTGCGTGACGGCGCTGCTCGCGTCGGTCGGCGCAAACTCGAACTCCAAGCGCGTCGCGCTTATTCACTTCACTTTCAACGTAATCGGCACCGTGTTGTTTACCGTGATAATATGGATATTCCGCAATCAGATCGTCCACCTTCTGACGAGCATTTTCCCGGGAACGAGCCGCACCGCGCTTCAGATGCGCATATCGTTTTTCCACGTGGTATTCAACGTGACGACGACATGCATGCTCCTGCCGTTCGTTAAACAACTCGTCAGATTTTCCGAATTCGTCATTAAGGACAAAAAGGACGAAGAAAAAGAACTTACTCTCCGCTACGTGGACAATCGACTTCTCGCAATGCCTGCGGTTGCTTTGATGCAGGTCAAAAAGGAAATCGATTATATGCTCGACCTTGCCGAGGACAACATAAGACTTTCGTTTTCCGCAATGGAAACGAGTAGCGTCGAAAACGGCGAAAAGATCGAAGAAACGGAGCACGTGATCGACTTTACGAACAGCGCGCTGACAAAATTTCTTATCAACCTCTCGCCAGAAGTCGAACAGTCGGACGAAAAACTCATCGGTTCGTATTTCCACGTCCTGAACGACGTCGAGCGTATCGGCGACCACGCCGAAAACCTCTTCGAAATAGCCGAAGAAATGCACGACAAAAAAATCACTTTCTCGAACGAAGCGCAGGAAAAACTGCGGCTTATGTTTGCGACGATAACAGATATGTTCAAGGTTTCCAAAGTCGCTTTCGAAAATCTCGACAAAGATTTACTCCCCGAACTTTCCGAACTCGAGGACAAAGCCGACACCTTGAAAAAAGAACTTACTTCGAGCCATTTCACAAGGCTTGCCGAGGGTGCTTGCAGTATCGATTGCAGTCCTTATTACTCGTCGATCATATCGGGACTCGAGCGTGTTGCCGACCATCTCGTAAACGTGGGCTACAGCATTACCAACCCGACGGGCTCACAGACGGAGAACGAATAAAAATATATAAAAGAGAGCCTATATGTCGATTATCGGCATGTAGGCTCATTTTTTTATTCTTCATTTTTATCCTATTTAAGCACGTCAATCTTTTTTTCAGGACGTCAGTCAAAATAAAGAACGAAACGACCGCCGTCAAGAACTCCGAAATCGGGAACGTCCACCACACGACGCTCGTGACGTCAGGCGAAAGCGTGAACAGATAAGCTATCGGGAACACGAACACGACGAACCGCAAAAGAGCGGTGAGAAACGGTCTGAACGCATAGCGTAAGGCTTGCAAGACGCCTTGAACGGCAACGCTGAACCCCATAAATACGTAGTCGATGGAAGCTATTCTCGTCGCTTTTTCGCAAACGGGAATAACCGCTTATCTGCACGTTTTTGACGGTGGGATACATTACCGCGTGATATCCTTCGTTACCGATACGGATAGCCATATGGTTGCGATAATACATCGTCCCACCGTTCCGTTCCTTATAAACGTCGTCGCTCTGATAACCGTTGTTGCCGACCATGTTAAGATCGGAAATTTCAACGACGTAAGACTTATTCGTTTGCGTGTCGGAATACGGGTTGACCTGAATCAACGCCTCATATCTCCCGCTTCCGCCGACGCGGGCAGCCGAAGCGTCGATCGTGTAGCCGTTGCCTTTTTGCTTATTCTTCGGCGTAAACGATTCCGTCGATCGGGGCGTAAACGTCGCTACGCAGTTTTCTCGACGATACGAGAACGCCGCCCTTGAACACGGAGACGTACGCCGAACTTTTAATTCCGTCTTTTGGGTTTATCTGTTTGATTCCACTGTTTCGCTCCACGATCTGCGTTTTCGCGTGCAGAACGTCATCCACCGTCGATGAAAAACGATATTCGAATTCGCGGGCTATCCCGTAAAAAGTAATCGTGACGTTCGTTCCGTCGGCATTCGCCTCAAGATAAATCCGCCGACCCGTATCGTTTTTTATCTTGAGATCGCATGACGTCCCGCTGACCATCGCGTCGAACGACGGCGGTACGTAAGACACGACGAGCGAATGAGGGTGGTATTCTTCGACGGAAAGCCCCGCCCTAAGCGCAGAATTATACAGCGTCGTGGAAACCTGACACACTCCCCCGCCGAGCCCGTCGGCGAACTTGCCGTCGACGATGATTTTCGCCGTCTTATATCCGCGCTCTTCAGTGCGCTCGCCAACCTTTTCGTTAAACGATAAACTGCCCTCGGAGTCGATTATCGCACCGTTCAGACTTTTGCAAGCGAGTTCCACGTTGTTTTTTCTCTCTGCCGAGGACGAGCCGTAATACGTCGTAAAGCGCGCTCTTAAAATCGTTTCTTCGCGAAGATACGCTTCCGTTATTTCGGGCGTGAGAACGTCCGCGCCAACCGTGACTTTTCTTTTTCCCGAGTCGAGAGCAAAGAGAATTTCCGCTTTAAGGCGCGCCTGATTCACTTCCTTTCCTTTTTTTTCGCGCGTTATAGAAAAGGTCTTATCCTGCCCGGGCGTGAAATTTATCTTCGCGTCCACGGGTTTTTCGAGCGTGTCGAGATATATCCGATCGACGATTTCGTCAAGCCCCGAAAGTGCGTACCCGCCGTTTTTAATTTTGAGCTCGGGCTGAAAAAAGACGTATTTCCGACCGTCGGCAACAACGGTGAGAGGCGCCAAAGCGGAAACGGCCGACAATTTGCCGTGCGAAAAAAAAGCGACCGCGACGAGCAGAACAGAAGCCGCCGCCGTTTTTTTTGAAAAAACAAACCCTGTCATACTTATATTTTGCAAAGAAAATGCCCGCGGTATACCTTTCGCCGCCATTTTGCCCTTTTTCGAACTTTTTTTCGCGATTGCCGTCCAAATCTTTGCCCAAAGCGCGAAAATGAATTACAATAATCGGAGAGGAAAAACATATGAACGAGATATCAAAACTACTCATCGACGAGCGAGCGCAAACGATTAAAACAACGGCGAGCGACCCGCAAAAAACGAACGAATATAAGAAAATCGTCGTCCGCCCCGTCGAGATCAAAGGCAAAAAAATGTGGCAAGCCGAGCGCTTCAAAGGCGCGCAGGTTTTTCACCTGAATCTATCGTGCGAAGAGCTTTCGACTTATTTCGAGCGCGAAATCATCCCCTTTTTCGCGCAGATTTCCGTCTGTCTCACAGACGGAACGACGACGTATTTTCTGAAAAACGGAAAGATCGTCAGGCGAAAGAACTCCGCGGACGTCAAACGCGAAAAAACGAGCGAGTCGCATAACCGCGAAAAAGAATTCATTCTCGGCGAAGGCGAACCCGTTCCGGCGCTCGTCGACCTCGGAATCTTCACCCCCGACTTTAAGGTCGTTAAGGGAATGAACGACAAATACAGACAGATCAACCGCTTCATCGAAACGGTTGACGACTGTTTCAAAGACTATGCGGATAGCGATCTGACCGTCCTCGACTTCGGGTGCGGAAAATCTTATCTCACGTTCATTCTGTATTATTATTTCACGAAAATCCGCAAGATAAACGCAAAAATCATCGGTTACGATCTCAAATCGGACGTCGTCGAAAAGTGCAACGGGATTGCAAAAAGTTACGGATACGACAACCTGACTTTCGTTCGGAGCGACGTTACGAAAGACGTGCTTTACGACGAAAAAATCGACATGATCGTTTCGCTCCACGCTTGCGACGTGGCGACCGACTACGCACTCGATTACGCGATAAAACATAAAGTTAAGCACATATTTTCCGTCCCCTGCTGTCAGCACGAAATCAACCTTTCGATAAAGAATCCCGACGGCGACGGAAACGACTTTGCCCCGCTTTTAAAATACGGGCTCATAAAGGAACGGTTTTCCGCAATGCTGACCGACTCGATTCGCGCCTGCGTTCTCGAAGATTTCGGATACGAGGTCGACGTCGTCGAATTCGTCGGTTTCGAAAGCACGCCGAAAAACCTTATGATACGCGCGGTTTTGAAAAAACAGCCACGACGCGCAAACCGCGAAAGTCTTTTAAAACTCAAAGAAAAATACGGATTCGAACAAACGCTTCTGCGCCTTACTTCAGGCGAAGAATAGGAAACGACGCTTATAAAAATCGCCGAATAAACAATAAAAAACCACCGATAATCGACTTATAGCCCGACTTCGGTGGTTTTATTTGCGTTTTCCGAGCAGCAGTGCAAAGCACGCGCTCGATTTATATCGGCGTCAGAACGCCCAGTTGCCGTTTCTGAACACGGGGACAGTTTTGCCGTTTTCGTCGATTCCGTCTATTTCGAGATCGGAAGAACCGATCATAAAGTCAACGTGAATCGCGGAGTCGTTGATACCGGCTTTTTTGCATTCTTCGTTCGTCATATTCTCGAATCCCTTGATCGTGTTGTTGAATCCGCGACCGAGAGCAAGATGGCAACAGCAGTTCTCGTCAAAAAGAGTGTTATAGAACAGAATGCCCGAATTATTTATCGGCGAATCGTACGGCACGAGCGCGCATTCACCGAGCATCGAAGCCCCTTCGTCCATTCCGACGAGCTTTTTGAGAAGTTCGGGATTTTTTTCCGCGTAAGTTTCGACGACCTTTCCGTTTTCGAATTTTACCCGGAAATTGTCGATCAATTCGCCCTGATAGGACAAAGGCTTGGTCGCGTATACGATGCCGTCGGCGCGACCCGCTTTCGGCGAAGTGAACACTTCTTCGGTCGGGATGTTCGGGTTGTAATACACGCCGCCGAGCGTATATTCGCCGCCGCCCATAAAGATTCCGTTTTCGTTGAGCCCGACGGTGAGATCTGTTCCGTTCGACGATTTATAGTGCAGATATTTGAGCTTGAGCGAGTTGAGTTTTTCCGAGCGGTCGAGCAGATCGGCGTTATGCGCGTTCCATGCGGCGATCGGGTCGTCTGTCACGCGCGAAGTGTAAAGAATCGCGTCCCAAAGTTTTTTGACGGCGTTTCCCGTGCTTTCGTTCGGGAATACTTTTTTCGCCCATTTTTTGCCGGGAACGGCGGCAATACACCACTGATATTTTTCGCTCATACGGTCGCTTATGGGTTTCGTAACCTTTGCGACGCTCATGCGCGACTTAGCGATCTTCGCCTGATTGACGCCTTTAAGCCCGTCCGGATCGTCCGATTCGATAAGAATGAGCACGGGCAGAGTTTTTTCTCTGTGTTTAAGCCGCTCGATCTCCCAGTCCTCGACGGTGGAAAGCGTTTTGAGCGATCTCTTTTTATAATTGAGTTTGGTGAGCGGCGCATAACGCCAGTCGACGGTAACTTTCGACGCGCCGAGCTTGTAACATTCTTCGGCGACCAGCACCGCGAAATCGCAATTTTCCACTTCCGCGCGGATAATTACCTCTTGTCCCTTTTGTACGTTCGCGCCGACTTCGGCGATAAGTCTTGCGTACTTAGCGAGAATTTTTTTATTCATTTACTCTCCTTTTCGGGCGTTTACGCATCGTTTTTGCGCCCCGATTTTTATATAATTCCGGATTAAACTCAGATTATTTTTGCAAATTTTTGCTTGCGCTTACGATCGCGTCGTAAATTTCTTTCGCCGCGTTTTTTTCGTCTTTTTCGTCGAAAAGTCGGGCTATATGTTCAAAAACGGCACTTTCGCGGGTTTTGTCCAACACGCGGATGCCGTTCTCTTTTTTATATTCTCCGATTTTTTTGACGACGGCAAATCTCTTTTTAAGCGCCGCACAGACGGCTTCGTCCGCCTCGTCGATTTCTTCGCGCAGTTTATCGAGATCGTTCACGTCGCACCTCCGAAAGCCTTTTATCGACTTTATTATATCAAAAACGCGCGCGTAAAACAATCTTTTAAATGCTTCGGACGAAAAATCTTAATCCGCCCGTCCCCGCGAGACGACGACTCACACGGAGTAATACAGGGCGAGAAACACGAGCGAAACGGCAAGAAACGCGCCGCCGACGATGAGCATAAAGCGGAAACTTACCTTTTTTTCGCGTTTCGCTTCTTTTTGCTCCTTATAGTCGGCGTATTTTTCGACTTTGTTCCGCCCGCCCGGGATAAGCGCGAAAAACGCGCGTCTGAAAGCATAGGACACGCCGTCAAAAGCCCCCTCTCTGGCAACGGCAAGAAGCGCCGAAAACAACAGAAACAGCACGCCCGGCACGCAGAACGCATCGCAAAGCGCCTTATAAACGTCTTTTTTCTCCGCAAGCCCGTCCATATCCCGATTGAGAAGAACAACCGCAGCCATTCCTCCACAAACGAGAACGCTTACGATATATTTGACGAACCAAAGATTACGTTCTTTCACCGCCGCTCTCCAACGCTTTTTTATATTCCGATTCCTCTTTGTCGTTGCAGAAAACGAAATGTCCGGGCTCGACCTCTCTCATGGACGGCTTATCGACGGAATAATCGTGCTCGGCAAGCGGATTATAGGCAATTCTTTTGCGATTTTTTTCGTAAATCGGATCGGGCAACGGAATTGCCGACAGAAGCGATTTCGTGTACGGGTGCAAGGGATGAGCGAACAATTCATCGGAAGAAGTAAGTTCGACAAGATTGCCGAAATACATAACCCCGATTCGGTCGGAGAAGTATTTGACGACCGAAAGATCGTGCGCGATGAACAGTATGGTCAACCCGAACTTGTCGCGAAGGTCGTTCAGAAGATTGATGACCTGCGCCTGAATGGACACGTCAAGCGCCGAGACGGGTTCGTCGGCAATGATCATTTCGGGATTCATGATGATCGACCGCGCCACGCCTATACGCTGACGCTGACCGCCGGAAAACTCGTGCGGGTAACGGGAAGCATGCTCGCGCACGAGCCCTACGAGTTCGAGCATTTCGTACACTTTGCGGTCGATGACTTCCTTGTCCTTTTCGCCCTGAATGATAAGCCCCTCGGCAATTATATCGCGGACGGTCATTCTCGGGTCGAGCGAAGCGATGGGGTCCTGAAATATCATCTGAATCTGCGTTACGAGCCGAGTGCGTTTCGCCTTGCGAAGCTCGTTTTTGAACTCGCGATCGAGCGCCGCCCTTCTACCTTCGTCCGTTTCCGCGGCAAGAAGCGCGTTATATTTTTCAAGCACGCGTTTCACTTCTTCGCGCGCGTATTCCTTATCGCAATTACGATCGTCATAGTTCGCTTTTGCGATCTCGACGCGCTTTTCGCCGATAAATTCGCCCGCTTCTTTAGCCAGTTTGTCGAGTTTCGCCTTGGTTTCCTCGGTTATTTTTTTCGAAAGTTCTTCGGCGTTGTCCCCGCCCGATATTTCCTTAATCCGCTCTTTCGCCTCGGTTTGAAGCCGCTTCGACTCCTTTTTGAACTCCGCCTTTTTCGCGGCGATCTCTTCACGATAAGACCTCGTTCCCGCGACGATCCTTTTGCCCTTGAACCACACGTTGCCGGATGTCGCGTCGTAAAGCTTGATAATCGTCCGCCCCGTCGTCGTTTTGCCGCAACCCGACTCGCCGACAAGCCCGAAAACCTCGCCTTTTTTAACGGCGAAACTGACGTCGTTGACGGCTTTGAGCTCACTGTTGCCCATTTTGAAGAACTGGCATAAATGTTCGACTTTCAACAAAATTTCATCGTTTTTTTCAGCCATCGTTCTCCCTCCTTTTCGCTTTCATTCGCTCGATTCTGTCGGTAACGATTCTCGGCGGAGCCACTTTCGGCGCGTCCTGATGCAAAAGCCAGGTAGCAGCCGAATGAGTTTCGCTTATCCTGAACATAGGCGGTTGCATTTCAAAATCGATTTCGAGCGCATATTTATTGCGGTCGGCAAACGCGTCGCCCTTCGGCGGATAAATCATATTCGGCGGAGTGCCGGGAATCGCTTCCAGTTTATCTTTTGTATCAAGGTCGGGCATCGACGCGAGAAGCGCCCACGTGTACGGGTGCGCGGGGCTGTAAAAAACATCCTCCGCTGTGCCGTATTCCACGATTTTACCCGCATACATAACGGCAATTCTGTCCGCCATGTTCGCAACGACGCCGAGGTCGTGCGTGATGAATATTACCGAAAGATTTCTTTCGCGTTTGAGTTTGTTGATAAGTTCGAGAATCTGCGACTGAATGGTCACGTCGAGCGCGGTGGTCGGCTCGTCGCAAATAAGCACGTCGGGGTTCGCCGCGAGCGCGATCGCGATGACGATACGTTGCCGCATGCCGCCCGAAAACTCGAACGGGTATTGTTTGTATCTTTTTCTCGGCTCGGGAATTCCGACCTCTTCCATAAGTCTAAGCGCCTTGTTTTTCGCCATTTCGGGCGTGACTTTATTGACTACTCCCGCCGCCTGCGCCTTGAAATAATCGATCATCGCGACGGTCGCTTCGTCGAAATCGACCTCACCCGAGCTTTCGAGATCGGAGATATATTTTTCCTTAAGCGACGTCATTACGGAAAGCATGTTTTCTTTTCCGAGCGCAACCGCGCGTTCGAAAGCAGACGTGTCGTCCTCGCTTTTTTCATTCGCACCTGCGCCGCTCGCCTTTTTTTCCGCATTCTTACGCTTAATCTCGAGAGCGTGCGCCGCATCGAAATACGCTTCGGTCGCGCTCTTCAGAGCCTTTCCGAACGTATACGCCGCGCTATCCTTTACGAGCGCGAGTCCGTCGATCGATTTTTCGACGGCAGCCGACAGTTCTTTCACCCCGTCAAAGCACGCCTTTTTGTCGGGCGTTTCCGCTTCGAAAACAGGCAAAAATCGGTCTATAAGTCCGATAACGGCACGTTTTCCGTCGCAGGAAAGTTCAAACGATCTGACGATTCCTTTCCTTGCGAGCGCGATGAAGTCGAGCATGAAATCGTCGTCGAGATATTTTCTCAAAAACACGTTAAGTTCCTCGACGGACATATCGGGAAGCTCTTTGCCGGAGAACGTCAGATAGTAACCCATCGCAAAGAAGTTCGGCATAGTGAACGACAGCGCCCTTTTGAGTATTTCGACCATTTCGGAAAAACTTGCGCAAATCTTCGAAAAATCGCCGCTCTTCGCGACCGTTTTCGCTTCGCTTTTCACGATGCCGATAAGTTCTTCGTACCTTTCGGCGTCCTCGAAAACGACGTAACGCGAAACGGCTATTTTAGCCGTCGCAAGGAGAAGTTTTATCCTCTGCCCCGCCGTTTTCTTGTTGAGCGCGTTCTTTTCCGCTTCGAAAAGGAAGTACCCTATTTCGTCGACCGCTTCGGTCGCTGCCTCGTGCGCTTCGTTATATTCTTTTTCGAGTTCGAGATGTTTATATTCGAACTTGTCGAAGTTCTTACATTTTTGAGTGATCTCGGCGGCTTTTTCCTTGTCGTCGGGAGCAACCGCTTCGATTATGTTTTGGCGAAGAAGTTCGAGCTTGGAATTGAAGTTGTTTCTTGAATCGCGCTGGTTCGCCTTGCCTTTAAGGATCATCGCCTCGGTCAGCTGTTTGCCGATCCGCATGATCGGGTTAAGGCTGGACATAGGGTCCTGAAAGATCATTGCGAGTTTGTTTCCGCGGAGTTCGAAAAACTGTTTTTCGTCGATCTTCGTAAGGTCTTTGCCGTCGTAAAGAATTTCGCCGTTTTCGATCACCGCGTTGACGGCGGAAATTCCCATAATCGCCTTGGACGTAACCGATTTACCCGAGCCGGACTCGCCGACGATCGCGAGCGTTTCGCCCTTATAAAGATCGAAACTTATATCTCTTACCGCCTGTACCTTGCCGTTTTGCGTACGGAAAGATATCGTAAGATTTTTAACCTGTAATTTTTTCTCCATATCAATCCTCCGCACCACGCAAAGACGGGTTGAACGCGTCACGCAAGCCGTTACCGAACAGGTTGAAACTGATCATGAGCAGCGAAACGAAGAGCGCGGGGAAGAAGATTATGTGCGGGTAAGTCGAAAGACTGCCCTGCCCGTTTGCCATCATCGTTCCGACGCTCGTTATGCTCGAAGTCGACAAATTGATTATTCCGAGATAAGAAAGGCTCGACTCGCTGAAAATTACGCTCGGAATTACGAGAACGCAACTGGTGACGAGCGTTCCGAGAGCGTTCGGGAAAATATGTTTGAACATAATTCTTCCGTCTCGCGCGCCGAGCGTCCTCGCCGCAAGTACGTATTCCTGATTCTTATAACGATAGAACTGCATACGCGTGCTGCCTGCCATTCCTATCCAACCGGTAAGAACGAACGCGAACAACAGCGTCGCCACCGTTCCGACCTTGTCCGCCACGTACAGCTTAAACAGCGTTACGACGACCATGAACGGAACGCCGCTCAGAATATCGGACACGCGTTCCATTACCATATCGACCGCTCCGCCGTAGTATCCTTCGATCGCGCCGTACATCGCGCCGATGAAAAGGTTGATTGCGGAGATCGCGATTGCGAAAAGGAAACTGAATCTTGCGCCCGCCGCGAGCCGACCGAAAATGTCCTTTCCGAACTGATCGGAGCCGAACAGGAACGACGGAGTTCTTCCGTCCTTATAGTAACAATATCTCGAGTATTGCACTCGGCACTTGTAGTTTCCGCCCGAAACTCTTATGGCGTAGTCGTATTGAGCGGTTTCGCCCTCGATTCTTTTGCTTGAATATCCGTCGTTACCCGTGTATGAAACGTAAGCCGGGGTGAGCGTATACTCGCCGGTCGCAGTATTATAATCGGTCGGCAGACCTCTGTTCGCGCCCTGCGCGTTTATTTCGTACCAAAGGTTTGCGTCGTCCTTGTAAATATCTTTCCTTTCGGGAATCGCCGGGTAAATTACCTGAATGCCCGTTTCGTTCTGATAACGCTGTAACGCTTCGTATTGTTCTTTCGTGAACTGCATAAAGACAATGGCGTTTTTCGTATAACTGTCCACGTACACGTCGTAATACAAAGACCGTCTGAGTATTTCGCCCATATAGACTTCCTGCCACTTTGAGCCTTTGTCTTTTCTGATTACCGTATCGCCCGTTTCCCGTTCGATCGCACGATACCTTATGTAATCGGCGGCTTTTATTTCTTCGTTCTTGCAACCGTCCCAGCCGAGCCATTCGAAAGCGTTCGACTTAGGCAGAAGGTTTGCAAGATTTATGTCCGAAAACGACGTGTCGTACGGCGTTATGAATCCGCCGACTATCGAAAAGAGAATGAGTATGCCGATAATGATCGCCGCCACCACAGACGATTTATTTTTACAAAACCGCCTGAACGCGTCCTTGAAAAAACCGACGGGCTTGGTGACGGGCGCCGAGTCGTGCATGACCTCGCTGCGCTTTACTACCTTGAACTTTTCGGCGGGAATATTAAGCTTTTCATAAGTTTTGTCGTTCATATTACTTTGCCCCCATTCTTATTCTCGGATCGATAAGCCCGTAACTGATGTCAACGATTATACCCGCGGCAAGCCCGACGAAAGTGTAAAACGCCGACAAAAGCATAAAGAAGTTATAGTCTTTGTTGTTGATCGCCGAAACGTACAGCCCGCCGACGCCCGGGATCGAGAAAATACCCTCGATGACAAGCGAACCCGACAGAATGCCGACGAACTCGCCGATTATCATCGGGAAGATAGGCACCATCGCGTTGCGGAGCGCGTGTCTTACCGTCGTCTGCCCTTTCGTGAGTCCTTTCGTCCGCGCGAGTAACATATAGTCGGAAGTCAGAACCTCGGTGAGTTCCGCGCGCGTGTATCTGGCGAACCCGGCGATAACGCCGAACGAAAGCGAAAGCACCGCGGGAAGAACGGACACGAACACTTCCCAGCTGAGATACTCGCGGCTGCTCGACATAAGGAACGGGAACCACTGCAACTTAAAGCAGAAAATATACTGAACGAGAAAAGCGTAAATATAGCTCGGCACCGAAACGAAAATCATAACGCCGGTGGAAATCACGTGGTCCTGCCATTTGTTTTTCCTGAGCGCGGCGAAAATTCCGAGCGCAAGCCCCAGCGGCACGCTGAAAAGCATCGAATAAACGTTCACGAGCATTGTTGCGGGAAGTTTTTCGGCAAAAACTTTCGTAACGTCCTGCGCGCAATAGATCTGCTCACCGACGCCCCAGTCGCCGTAAACGAAAATTCTTTTCAGAAAAATGAAAAATTGCTCGATGATCGGCTTGTTATAACCTAGCAGTTCGCGGCGATATTTAATCGCCGCGGAGTCCACTCCGAACACTTTTTCGTCAACGACCGGCAGCGCCTTTATAAGAAAAAAGCACATCGTCATTATGACGAAGAAAGTCAGGAGCATCAGCCCGAGCCTTTTCAGAATATATTTGACCATATACATAATTTCACCTCCGAGCGGAAAACGCGGATTCCGCTTCGAATCCCGATTCCGTTTTCGCCTGCATTTTCCTTTCGCTTTTTGCGTTCCGCATTTTATCCGATGCAAACGGTTATGCCCGAGTGGTCGCGGAAAAGGGCTAAAAAGTCGCCTTTTCGGTAATTAGTGATAAGGAATGGAATCCCTTTAAGCACGTTATAGCGAAGGAGAAAAACTCCTTCGCCGTAACGAACGTACTATTAAACTGTTTACCGACGATTTAACCCGTCGATACCCATAGCCGCCGATCGGTCGCCACATGACCGTGTTTTATACCGGCGGTGCGGTTTTGTTCGATTTGCGGTCGCTTGCTATAGTAACAGCCTTAATATTTGAGCGAGCCGCCGTTGCTCTTGACGTATTTGTTCCAAGCCGCGTCGTCGTAGTTATAAGTCATATAACGCGTTCCGCCGAAGCCCATACCGAACATATAAGTTTCTTTACCGTAGTTGACTTTGTAGGTAAGAAGCTGAATCGAACCTTCGTTCATCATCGGGATGGTCGTGTAATCTTCGAGAATCATCCCCTCGACCGCCGCGAGAACTTTCGCACGGAGCGCGTTTTCCGCTTTTCCGTAAGCCATGTTCGGCATACCCGCGCCGCCTTTTCCGTTGAGAATGCGGTACCAGTCGTAAACGCTGTAGGTATATTCCTTTTCGCCGTCGCCGAGATCGAGCTTGAGCGTCAGATTGTATTCGGACGAGCTGCGATCGATCCACCTATCGTACTGATAAGGTTCTTCCGCTGCAGCCGCGTCGACGTAAACCTGAAGCAGATCGTAAGGATCGAGTTCGCCGCCGCTCCATCCGAAGCCCCACGAAGTGTCGGCTTGACCTGACTGAATCGCCGCGCCGAAATCGCTTCCGAGCGAAGTGTTGTAATCATACTGGAACTTACCTTCGAGCTTGGTTCCTTTCATGAGTTCGTCGAAACTTGACTTGAACGTTTCGTACCAAAGTTTTTCGGTTTCGCTGTCACTCGACGCACAGTAATCGATTTTGACAATGGTGTTCGCACCCATAAGTCCTTGTTCGATCGCTTTGTCATACGCTTCGTCAATATATTTCTTCGCCTGAGTCAGGTCGTAACCCTTAATCGACTTATACGCTTCGTCGAGCGTTGCGAATTCTTTGCCTTCGCCCCATTCGACGCCCCAGAACTCGCATATCGCGGCTTTGGTTTCGTCATAAGAGTTGACGCTTCTGCCCTCGTCGGGAACGGCGAGAATCAGATCGGTGAACAAGCTCGTAGCAGGCGAGCCGCCCGGGTAAAGGTTTGCGACGAGGCTGTCGCGGTTGATACCGTAGCAAAGAGCCTTTCTGAATTCTTTCAGCGTAAGAATAGTTTTGTTATACTGAACCTGCGTCGGGTTCGCTTTTACCCATTCCGCATATTCTTCGTCGCTCATGGTCTTGTTGTTGAGCGTTTTTTCGCGAGTGAGGAGCGAATCGTAGTCGGAAAGAATGATTCCGTAGAACGTTGTGGCGCCGGTCGCGCTGTACAAACGTTCGCTGGATTTATATTTGTCGTAGTACGCCTTGTTCATTCCGAACACGTCGAGCTGTCCGGCGAGGAACATCTGCTCTCTCGTGGATATATCTTTCGCATAGGTCAGAACGATCTTTTCGGTCTGGAACTGTTTTACGGTTGCGCCGTCGGACTCTCTCGTGAACGTGCCGTATTTGTCGGCATATTTTTCGGTGAATCCGAACCATGTCTTGCTCTTTTCGAATTCCATAACCTGATCGGTCTGGTACTTCGTCATCTTATACGGACCGTAACCGATATAAGTGTCGAGGCTCGTTCCGTAAGTGGTAGACCAGAGTCCCGTCGCGGGATCCTGCTTTTTAAGTCTTTCGTACAATGGCTTGTAAACGAGGTTCAAACCGAGACTGTATTTGATATAGAAGCCCTGAAGATCTTTCGTGAGTATAAGGTCAACGGTGTAATCGTCGATTTTCTTGAATCCGACTTTGTCGAACGAAAATTCGGGATAGGTATAATGCGTAACGGTGAAGTCGAGAATGCCGTCGTCGCCTTCCTGCCAAGCCGCCAAAAGTGCGTCGAACGTTGCTTTGAGCGTTGCGTCCGCTTGTATTTCGGAAACTTTCTTTCCTTCGAGCGCAACTATTTTAGCCTGCCATTCGTCAACGGTAGCCGTGGTTGCAAGCCCTAAAATTTGGGGAAGCAATCTTGCGGCTCTCGTAGCGCTCGCGTCGGCTTCGAAATAAGAAGCGTAGTTCTTTTCCATGTAAGCGCGGATACTCGATATCGCTTTACCGTAAGCGGTTTCGTTTTCTTTGGCGCCGCCAAGAGTGAACACGAATTCTTTTTCCGAATCGTACGTTTCGTAAGGAACGGTAGCGTCGAACCAACCGGATTTACCCTGATAGAGATAATCTTTCGCGCCGACCATGCCGAGCTGATTATATAAATCTTGTCCGCGATAGTTCTGGAAAAGCGGGTTGAGCTGTTCCTGAACGGTATAAACGTAATCGTCGGCGGTGATCGCCGTTCCGTCATCCCATTTCGCGTCCCGATTGAGTTTGATTCTGAACGCATAACCGGTCGTCGCCCCCGCAGGAATCGTCCAGGTAGCGTCGCTTGCGTACGTCGCGGTCACGTCGATAGGATCTTCCGCCGCCATAACGGGAACGTATTCGAAGCCCTTTCCGTCCGCGGTATAATTCAACTCATACCAATCGCTCTTCGTGTAATCGAGAGGAACTTTGTCCGACGTGGATTTATACGTGAGCGGGTTAAACGTACTCGGCGACAAAGCGAACGCGCCCTTATACGTATACGTCTTTTCGGCTTCCGGCTCCTTCTTACAACCGGCAAGGCATGCGAAAGCCGTCAATGCGATAAGCATCAATGCAACGAGTTTCTTCATATTTTTGCCCTCCAAAAAATTTACTTGAGTTCCGACGGGGATTTTTTCCCCTTTCCCTCAAAAAGCACTCCGTTTCCGTGTTTTTTTCACTTTTCTTGTATCAAAATGAATATATTCAATCATTTTGTATAAAAAGCAAGGTGTTTTATGAATATTTATTCATTTCTAATACATTTCAAACGAATGCTTTTGAAGTTTTATGTTTACATTCTATCAGCAATCATACGCTTTTGTCAACGTTTTTTCGCCCGTTTTTATAATTTATGCTCAATTTTGCTAAATTTGTTACGATAAAACTATAAATTTAACAAATACCTGCCATTTATTTTTTGAATACCTTTTTGATATTTATACATTTTTTGTACATTAAATGCGGACAATTCGCGTTTTTGTGTCCGTAAGAAAAACATGTAAATACCCGACAACACCCTTTCCCGGCGCGCAGAACGACAAACTTATTATATATAACGCGCACGCATAATGCACACGATTGAAACAACGCACGCGTAATCCGGCGTTACCCGTTGACAAAACGAAAAAAAGCGACTATAATCGAAGCGTGGGGTTCGCACCTACTTGCAATCAACGGGAGAAACAAACCAAAAAAAACGGGGCGCGAAAAAAAATCGCGCCTGAAAAAGGACAAAAAAAATGAATTTCACCAAAAAACTGACGGCAATAATGCTTGCCCTGATCGCCGCATTGAGCTTTACCGCTTGCGCGGACGGCACCTCGGACAGTTCGTCCTCCGGCGGCAGCACGGGAAGATCGGACGAAACAAAACTCACCTTCGTTTCGATCAACGACATTCACGGAACGATCGAGCAGGACGACAACGGCTTGCACGGCTTATCCAACACCGCGAAGATGATCGACAAAATGTCCGCAAACTACCTCAGCGGCGGCAACGTGCGCGACGACGTCGTTTTGTTCGGTAACGGCGATATGTTTCAAGGCACGGCGATATCGAACTTAAGCAAAGGTCGCGCCGTGATCGAAGCGATGAACGCGATGCGCTTTGACGGAATGGGCATCGGCAACCATGAATTCGACTGGGGACTTGACGTAGTGACCGCTTATTTCGACGGCGACGAAAGCAACGGCGAAGCCGATTTTCCTCTCGTTGCCGCCAACGTTTATCAAAAATCGCAGTCGCAATACATCGCGGACGAGTCCTCGACCGACAATATCGTGAACGGTCTTATCGTCGAAAAATCGGGCGTTAAGATCGGGCTTATCGGCGTTATCGGTCCGTGCGAGAACTCCATTTTGCAAAAGCGCGTCGCCGACTATTCTTTCCGAGAGGAATATATAACCGACCGCGTGAAAGACGTCGCGACCGAACTTAAAAACGACGGCGCGGAAATCATTTCGGTCAACGTGCACTGGGGCGATTATTACAACGAAGAACTCGCAAACGTAAAAGACGGAAGCGACTACCTCATAGATGTGATATTCAACGGGCACACTCATCAGCAATATAAAGACGAAATACGGCGAGGCGACGGAAGATACGTTCCCGTCGTTCAAGGCGGCAGATATAACGAGGCGTTTGCCTACGTAAAGTTGACCTATAGCACCGTTAACGGCAATATCAAGATAAATTCTTACGGCTGTAAAAAAGTTTCGGACTACGAGGACGAATATGACGAAACCGTCGAAAATATCGTTTCTTCTTACGCCGAAACGCTCATCGACAATCTTCCCGTTCTCGCCACTTCCGCCGTTACCGTAAGCCGCGCGTATGCGCTCACGAGCTACGTCGGAAAACTTATGACGAAAGCGCTCGGCTCCGACTATTCGGCTTCCAATTACGGCGGATTACGTTCGAACGGCAACATCACAGCCGGCGAACCCATAAAAGAGGATGCGTTTTACAAAATCATTCCTTTCGACAACGCCGTATACCTCGTCGAGATTCAAGGGAAAGGCCTTTATGAATATTATGAAAATTGTTACGTTCTGCCCGAGTCCGACTCGAAACGGCATTATTTCGGCAAGGCGGACGCCGCAAAATCCTTTTCCGAACTCAAAAACGACGAGAATTATTACACGCTCGCAATCATCGACTACGTTTACACAGGAACGTATTTCTCGCCGTATAAAAAATATATCCGCAAAGAAACCGAAACGCCACTGCTTCTTCGCGACTTACTCGTCGATGATGCGAAACTTTTCGGTGCCGCAGACTTGAAATGGTCGTATAACAACGAACCGCTCCTCGGGTACCAACTCTGACCGAAACCTCGCCCAGAAACCGAAGTTTTTCACAAACCGGGACAACTGGATGCGCAGGACCCTCCCATAGATGTTTCAACCGCGCTTCGCACCGCTCAACATAACGAAAAAAATAAAAAAGGTTGCACGCCTATCTTTCGGATAGACCGCAACCTTTTTCCGTTAAACTCATTTATCGATCTTCGGTTTTGATCATATACGGAGTATCGAACACAAGCCCCAAATCCACGAGATGATTCAAAAGTTCGTCCACACGCCTCTGAAGTATGGGGAGATTTGCCATAAGCACTATTTTCGGCTTTATCCAAATATCCGACCGACAACGCTCCGCCCACTTGTAAATCCTGTAATAGCGATCGGTAAGCGCGTTTCTCTTCGACAGATCGTCCGTCCAGTTCTCAATTACGGTGCGAACTTCCGGTAAGACGAGAATCGACCTTAAAAAAACGTCGGCAGGGAAAAGATCATACTCCGCAAGTTTGTCGATCGCCTTTGACGCACGCGGCGACGGCGGAACGTCGTATTCGTTATCGTCGTTCACGATATAATAGTTCTTTTCCCAAAGCAAGTACGCAATCGCAAAGCCGTTATGGTACCACCGCATCTCCCCGATATTCTTTTTACCTATATCGCTCCTTTTCGCGACTTCGCCGCGCTTGAACCTCCCGTCCGACGAGTCCATCCGAAAAACGACGCTTTTGCCCTCGATTATGCTGTCCACTTGCTCAACTTCGAGATCGAGAAGATCCGCAATCAGTTCATGACTTATGTACGGACTGATTACCGGTACGTTCAAGTTCAGTTTCATACATCCGAACGGACTGAAACCGGAAAAATCGATTTCGGGTTCGATCGGATCGTCGTCGGGAGAATATCCGAAATCTTCAAAGATTTTTTCGTCCTCAAACAAACAATTACACAGTTTTATATACCAATCGTACTGTTCTATCCTGTTAAATTTTTCATTTTCGATCATTACTTCACCCTCCTTACTTCATATCCCGATGTCGCTCTGTTTTTCTATAAAATCGGTCTATAAGTCGATTATCGCACATTAAAAGCATACCGTCGACTGCATAAACGCATACCGCGACGAACTCTTTACGCCTTTTCCGTAAGTCCGAGTTCCTTGTCGAGTTCCGCAAGTTTACTCTCGAGCGCGGCAATCCTCGCCACGTAATCATCCTTCCGATTGAGCTCCGAACACGCTTGTTTCAGCTGCATTTCGAGTTCGTCGATACGCTTCGAAATACTCTTCGCCATATCCTTAAGCCCCGTGAGATAGTTTTCTATCTTAATAACGGCACCGCCCGCAAACGTCACTATATCCACGGTATATCTGATTTCGCCCTCGAGAACGAGATACGGTCTTACCTTGTTGAAATTCGCGGGAAGATACAGTTTGAACCCTCTGATTTCCGCAATAAAAATCTCGTGCGCGTTGAGCGCGTTTTCGGCGATCGTTTTCGAAATAAGTTGACCTATAAGTTGTTTATCGGTGATTTCGCGATTGTTTTCAAAATTCTTCGCGTCCGCGCGCACGTGCGACAAACGCTCCTTTTCGTCGCTTATTCTCGAAGGAAGCATAAGCGCCATTTTCTCGAGCAGGTCTCGCTTTAACCGCTCTTCTCTTTCGAGCGTTTTGAGCCGCGCGATCTCGTTGCACACTTCCACCCTGTTCTTGATGAGCGGATTCCCGATCGCAAGAGCCTTGACTTCGGCGTAACTGAGAACCGCGTCGTCGAGCTGACGCTCGTCCGCGCCGTTCGCCGTTCCCGTGAGAAGTTCGGTGATAAACCGCTGTTTGTTTTCGAGAAGTTGCCATGAATAAGAATCGAAACTGCCGTCGGTCACGTATCGGTAAATATAGACGCGCTCGTTGGTATTCCCGCGGCGGACGAGCCGCCCGTCACGCTGAACCATGTCGCTCGGGCGCCAGGGTACGTCGAGATGATGAATCGCCACGAGCCGTTCCTGAACGTTCACGCCCGTGCCGAGTTTGAAAGTCGAACCGATAAGCACGAGCACGGTGCCTTTGTTGACCGCATCGAAAAGTTTGGCGCGCTTGCCGTCGCTCGTCGCGTCGTGGACGAACCCGATCTGCTCGGCGGCGATTCCGCGCTCCACAAGCATTCCTTTAAGGCAGTCGTAAACGTTGAATTCCGACTTCGGCGTGCCTATATCGCAGAAAACGAGTTGCGATTTTCCCGCGTGTTTTTTATAGATTTCGAAAACCTTGTCGGCGCAAGCCGCTATCTTATTCCCCGGTTCACCCTCGCAGTTTTCGTCGATAAGCCGCGCGTCGAGCGCAAGTTTTCTTCCGTCCGTCGTAACTTTGAGCAGGTTGTCGGTTTTTCTGTCCACCTGTCCCGACCTTATCCGTTCCACGCGCGACGAAATATCTTTAAGAAGTGCTTTCTGAAGCGCGGTTTTCTTGACGACGATCGTCTGAATGCTCCCTACCTCGGGCAGCCCGTCCTTTCCCGCAACGTGGAAATCGGTGAATCCGTTTATCATGTGCGACAGTTCGGAAAGATTGTTAAATCTGTTAAACCGCGTCGTGAGCCTGTAATTTTCCGTGTCGACGTCGATCTCGTACGTGCGGGTGATCTCGCCGAACATTCCCGCCCAATTGTCGAAATAATCGAGATCGCAATATTCGAGCTGATCGAGCGTGAGATATTTCTGCATGACGAACACGTCCGCCACCGAGTTGGTAACGGGAGTACCCGTCGCAAAAATCAGTTTGCCGCCCGTTTTATAGACGGCGTGCGACTTTCTGTAAACGTCAAGGCACTTGTCCGAACCGTCCACGTTAAGACCTTTTATGCTCCCGAGCGAACTGTCGAGCGGCAGATTCTTATAGTTATGCGCTTCGTCGATAAACAACGCGCCGATTCCGAGATCGTCGAACGTAATCGTTCCCTCGCTTTCGAATACCTTTTTATCCGCTTCGGCATAACGAGCGAGAACTTTTTCGCGCTCTTTCGTGAGCAGCGTGTTGAGCCTGTTTTTGATTTTGTTTCTTTTGCGCGCGTTTTCGAAAGTCGCGTGTTCGAGCCTGTCCGCCCGCTCTTTAAGTTCCTCCGCTTCGAACTTAAAACTTGCGGGGATAAGTTCGAACGAGCTGTACGGCATAATGACGCTTTCATAATCCCCGTCACGAATCTCGATAAGCGTCTGTTCGCGCTTCGATGGAGTGAAGTCGGCGGGCGTTACGGCGAGAACTTTCGCCGACGGGTAAAGAAGCGCGTAGTCCATGCGCCACTGCTCGACGATGGAGTTAGGCACGACGATCATATTTTTGCCCGAAATAATGCCGTTTTTATGCAATTCGTGCGCAGCCGCGACCATAGCGTAAGTTTTTCCCGCGCCGACGTCGTGCGCGAGAAGCGTCGATCTGCTCTGAAGAATCCGCGCGACCGCCGAACGCTGATAATCGTAAAGCCTGACGTTGTCCGACAAATCGTCGAACGCGAGTTTTTCTCCGTCGTACTCGCGCATGCGGAAACAGCCGAACCGCTTGTAAAACACGTCGACGAGTTCGTCTTTTTTCTCGGGCTGGAGATCGCGTATCCAGCGGTTGAACGCCTCGATGACGCGCGCGCGTTTTTCTTCCGCGAGCATAGTCTGTTCTTTATTGAATTTTCGGCCTTTCTTCCCCCCTTCTTCGGGATCGGTAATGCGGATCTGTTCGTGATTGAGCGTCTTTTCGATGATTCTGAACATATCCATACGTTCGGTACCGAAAGTTTTGGACGCAAGGACGGTGCTTTTCGCGTCGAAGTTCAAAATCACGGACCAGTCGTTCATTTCGCGCTGATAATACACGTCGCAAATTCTTTTGTTGCGCATGACCGACAGCCTGTAAAGATGCTGAACGAAATCGGCAACGAACGACGGCGGAAGCCAGGGCGAACCGAGCGTCACGAAAATCTCGTCGAACGCGGGCTTCGGCGGCATAACCGCACAGAGCGCGCGAATGTTGGCGTAATATCTCCCCGAAGTCGCCGCCGCCTTGTTCGCTTCGACCGCTTCGGTATATTTTTTCATAAGATTGCCAGACAAATATTCGTCGGCAGTAACGTACCCTTGATAAAACGGACCGCCGCTCGCAATCGCGGGATCGCGGAAAACCTTGTTTCCAAGCCCGATTATGACGTCCTTTAGCGAAAGCAGACAAAGCGACGAAATGTACTCGATATCCGGTCTGCCGCGTTTTTGCAAAGAAACGACGAGTGCGTCGTCAAGTTCGAGAGGCGGGCTGTCGTCCCGCGTCAGATTGAACTTATTCGAATAATTGTCCGGCAGAACGTAATACGCCTCGTCCGATACCGACGGATATTCGAGCCGCAGATCTCCGTATCCCGGTTTGAACTTTCTCTTCGCGTCGATAACAACCGCCCCCGAGCCGACGGTTGCGCCGTCCGCACCCGACAAATCGTTAGCCCCGACATCAGACGAATCGATAGTTTCCGCGACCGAATCGAAAGAGTTCCCGACCGCTTTTTTATCAGAATATTCAGTTGTATCCGATCCCGATTCCGACTGCTCCACGGCAGAGGAAGCAAGCAAACGATCTTTTTCTTCCATTTCTTAACCCGAAGTTGTTTATTCCGATTCGCCGAATCCAAAAACGGCGGACGAATCGCACTCGTTTTTGTTTTACGGACGTTTTCTCAATAATATGGAAAATATAGTCCACATGTTACGATATTATACCATGCGCATTTTTTTAAAGCAAACAATTTCTTGCTTAAAAACTCTTTTTAAACGCAAAAAAAGTATATTTTGCAAAAACGTACTTTTTGCTCATGAATTTTCAGATAAATCGTTTCTTCCATACCCGAAATCTGCGTTTTTCGAAAAACAAAAAAACGGCAAACACCCGATAATCGACCTATAAGGCGACTAACACGGATTTTTGCCGTTTTAAATTCAATTCGTAACGCCGAGCTTTTTCAATCGGTTTTCAAAAAAATCGATCTTTTCGCCGTCAAGCTTTGTGCGCGATATTTTCCCTGTGCATAAAGAATATTTCTTCCGTCGCAAACGAAACTTTCGTCAGAATGTCGCGGAGATTGAGCGGATAGAACCAGAAACTGTCGTTATCGGAAGCGACGTCAAACACGTCGCCGCCGTATCTGTAAGCGTATTCGACGTGAATGCTTTCCTGTTCGCAACCCTCTTTTTTGAGAACGAACGGCTTGCCGTACGCCGTCCCCGTGAGCGTCATACCCGAGCAATCCTGAACGAAATGCCCCGTGCCCTGTTTGATGAACCCGCGCGCGTTGGGCATCGTATCGATTCGCACGTCGTCCTCGATTTTATACGTTCCGTTTCTGACCTCTTCTCTGACGTTCGCACGCTCCCACTTGAACCAGTCGGGAATATGCGAAAATTCGGTTTCGCCGTCCGACGCCTCGAGTTCGCCGAGTTCGGTCATATGCCACTTCTTACCGCATTCGCCGCACCAAAGTTCGGTGCCTTTCGAGTTCATTTTAAACTCGGTTTTGCAGTGCGGGCACTGATAAAGTATCGAATTAAGCCCTTCGGCGCGTTTCGGGTGATCGATCACGATATTGTTTTCTTTTTGCCACGCGAAATCGTCGTAGACAAAGCTTTCGCGAATACGCGCGTTTATCTCGTCCACAGACAATTTCTGAAGGTCTTCTTCGGTCAGAATCTGCGTAAAATCAGCTTCCACGTGCGAATGTTTATTGATTTTATTCCACTGCGGCAAAGTGACGAACGTGCCTTTCATATTGAGAACGGCGACCGGAACTTTGAAAAGTTTGAGCATTTTTCCGAGAGAATCGGGCAGATACGAAGTGCATCCGTCAAGCGTATAACGCGCCTCGGGGTAAATGCAGAACACGTTTTTGAGCGTGGTCAAACTGTACTTAATGTTTCTGATAAGGTTAAGATCCTTGATAAATTTGCGTTTTCCGATAACGCCCAGCCGCCTGAACAGCCATTCGGGGTAATCGTGAAAACATTCAATGCTCGAAACGTTGTTCGTGTCGTAAGGCTGAGTGACCTTGAGCATTACCTCAAAATCAATTATCGACGCATGATTCGAAAGCAGAATATACGGGGCTTTCAGCGTTTCGGTATTATGATATCTGCAAACGAAATTGCGTTTTTTCAAGTCGGTGAACGAAATGAATTTCGCAATCGCATTCCAGAATTTCGACGGTTTTCTCGGCGGCTTTTTGAAGTCAAATCTCTTGATTTCCTTGGACATACTTCTCCTTTTAATAATATTTTATCGTGCGTTTTATTGTGCAAATATTGGGTAAATGCAAAATATCTCGTTTTTATCTAACAAAAAAAGATTCGCATCCACAAATCAAAATCATTTTATCACACCTCTTTTGAAAAGTCAACGATTTATCACGAAAAACACCGCCGCATTTTTTTCTCAAAAAAGAAGAGAAGAACGACGCGACGGACGCTCCCCTCTTCCGAAAATTATCGCAAAACGTTGCGAATAACGCAAAAATTCAGTCTTTTACCTTTTCATAAAGCCTGCAATGGCAGAACCCGTAAAAATTTTCGTCTTTGATCTGATCGCGGAATTCCTTGCACATGCATTTGTTTTCGGGCGTTTTTTCCACTCGGCACGGACAATATCCGCCGCGCGCTTTGAGCCCTTCCTGAATCAGTTTGACAGTTTCCTTGTCGGGATTAAGAATTATCTTCATAATTTACTCTCCTAAAAAATCTCTATCCGAGCCGTCCCGTCACGCCTTGCCGTTTTTCGTCATCTTTTTTTCGCCGAAACGACGTTTTTGGGCGTGCCGTTAAAGAACGAGCGAAGATTATCCGCCGTCACGTCGGCGATATTGTTGAGCGCTTCGACGGTGAGAAACGCCTGATGCGAAGTGATGATGACGTTCGGTTTGGTGAGAAGAAGGGACAAAACATCGTCCTTGACCGGGTTTTCGGACTTATCCTCGAAAAAATAGTCGGCTTCTTCCTCGTAAACGTCGAGCCCCGCCGCGCCTATTCTTCCGCCGTCGATCGCAGACAAAAGAGCAAGACTGTCGATCAGTCCGCCGCGTGAAGTATTGATGAGAATCGCTCCGCGCTTCATAAGCGAAAACGCCTGCCAGTCGATCATATGATAAGTGTCGTTCACGAGCGGACAATGCAGACTTATCACGTCGCTTTCGGAAAGAAGAGTTTTGAGATCGACGTACTCGCCGCAGTTAAAGTTTGCGTCGGGAAAAGCGTCGTAAGCGAGAACCCGCATTCCGAACCCGCGGCAGATTTCGGCAAAACATTTTCCGATCCGCCCCGTTCCGATCACGCCCGCCGTCTTGCCGTAAAGGTCCATTCCCGTAAGCCCGCTCAAGCTGAAATTGAACTCGCGCGTGCGGATATACGCCTTGTGCACTTTGCGGTTGAGCGTGAGAAGAAGCGCCGCGGCATGTTCAGCCACCGCATGCGGCGAATAAGCGGGTACTCTCATCACCGTGATTCCGAGTTTATCCGCCATTTCGAGGTCCACGTTATTGAACCCCGCCGACCGCAAAGCGACCGCCTTGATCCCGTACTCCGCAAGTTTTGCAAGCACTTCGGCGGAAAGGTCGTCGTTGACGAACGCACAAACGGCATCCGCGCCCTCGGCAAGTCTGACCGTCGCGGGACTTAATTTACTCTCGTGATATTCGATCTCGAAATCGTCCGATTTAGTTCTCTCAAAACCGTTTACGTCGTACGATTTAACGTCAAAAAATGCAATTTTTCTCATATTCACCTCTATTATCTGCACCCCGCGCGCTTTTTATTCCGCACACACGCCCTTTTGTCCCGCGGGACTGCCCGTTTTCTTTTTACGAGGGTATTATATATCGGAATCGCGTTTTTGTAAAGCAAACCGCACCGCGTTTTTGACAACGTTTTTTAAAAAGACATCGACTTTTCGCACAAAAAGCCACCTATAAGTCGTTTATCGCGCATTTATAAAAAGACTTAAGCGGAGATAAGCGCGGCGATTATAAAACAACAAAATAATTGACAAATTCGAGACCATAATATATAATGTAGAAAAACGAGAACATTTCGCTTCGGACGGAACGAAAAATCAAACCGAAAGCGCGCAAGAAACGAGCGCACCGCCGACGCGATTAACGGAGAGATTATGAAAATATTCAAAAAGATCATACTTGTCGTAACGATTGCGGCAGTGCTTGCGACGAGCACGGGTTGCCAGCTCATCAACGCGATCATAAAACTTTACAACCCGCCCGCCTATTCCCAGCGCAAGTACGTCGAACCCGACGAAGAAGCAATCTCAAAGCTTGCCGAGGAAGTCAAAACTCTTTCGCAATCGGCGGGCAACAAACAGTCAATCGTCCTCAAGCGCAATTCTTTTTACACCGCATATTATCAGGTGCTGACATCCCGACTTATCGCCGAACTCGAATATTACAAAAATATTAACGACGAAGCGGCGAAAGAGCGTTCGCAGTATATCGACAACTATTTCAACAAATTGCAAAACACCGCGATCGAAATGGAAAAAACGCTGCTCACGTCGTCATACGCGGACATGATAATCGAGTCGGCGGGGCAAGACTACGCCGATCGGATTCTTTCTCAACCCGTAAAGACCGAGCAACTTCTTACCGCCGAAGCCAAGGAAAACGAACTTATGGCGAACTATTCCGCGCTGTACGCGGAAGCAGGCGCAGAGGGGCGCAAGACGGACGAATTCAAAGACAACGTCGCGACAATCCTCAAAGATCTCGTCGTAACCCGCAACGAAATCGCCTCACTTAACAAAAACGACGACGGCACGGCTTATGCGAACTATCACGACTACGCCTACGCTGAAATTTACGGGCGCGACTATACCCCTGACACCGCGAACACTTTCAGACAAGCCGTTTCCGAAAATCTTTACGAAATCGGCAAAAAACTCAACTCTTCCCGCGCCGATTACACGACGACCGAAGGCCGCACCGCGCCCCTTTCCGAATATCAGCTCAAACAGCTTATGCCCAAAATCATAAAGGCGACGGCAAGCGACATGCTCAAGAACTGGGACTATATGATCTCGCTCGGGCTTTACGATTTTTCGGTTTCGCCGAATAAACTCAACAGCAGTTTCGTCGCGGAATTTCAGCAGTACGGCGACGGTTTTATGTTCATAAACGCGACCGGCAGCCTCGTTTACGATTTAAGTACGGTAATTCACGAGTTCGGCCATTACAACGCCATTTTCGCCGCCGACCCCGACAAAGCGGGCAACGGCGCGACTTACAGCTATGATCTCGCGGAAACGGACTCGCAGTGCTTCGAACTTCTTACTCTGCCCGCGGTAAAAACCGTTTTGAACGACAATTCGCTCGGATACACTTATAACACTTACGAATATAACCTGCTTACCGAGAGCGTATGGTCGATGCTCTCCAACTGTATTTTCGACGAGTTCGAATATACGATTTACAACGCGCAAGAAAGCGAACTCACCCGCGATTTCTTCGAAAGTTCGTTCGACCGCATTTGGAAAAAATACTGGTCGGTAAACGCCGAAACGGGCGAAAAAATGTATGATTATTACGACATAACCCACATATTCCGCTCCCCGTCTTACTGCATAAGCTATTCGGTTTCGATGATTTTCTCTTCGGAAATCTGGGCACTTTCCGAATCCCCGGTGAACACGTATCTGAACGTGGTATCTTACGGACAGGATCACTACATCGGCGAAGTCGCAAGCGCCGTCGGTCTTGCCGATCCGTTCTCGCCCGAAACCGTAAAGCAAATCGCCGACGCCTATAAAAGCGAACTTAATCAAACGTTCGGCATAACTTTCGACAACACGTCGCTCATTTAATCGGTTTAATAAAAAACGTAGCCCGTCGGCATTTCGCCCTCGGGCTTTTTTACGACACCGCGCCTTTTTCGGAACGAACATTTTGCTCATATCGGCGCGCTCGATTTCCAAAAGTTTGACTTTTTTGTCGATCCCGCCGGCATACCCCGTCAGATCGCCGTTTAAGCCGACAACTCTGTGGCAAGGAATGATTATCGAAATCTCGTTGTGCCCGACGGCGCCTCCGATAGCTTGCGCAGACATTCTTTCAAGACCTCTTTTTTGCGCGAGTTGTTTCGAAATATCGCCGTACGTGACGGTTTTTCCGTACGGAATCCGTAAGAATATCCCATACCGCCCGCCGAAACGGAGAATAGACAGGGTTCGGCGGCGGAACGAAATCGGGCTCTTTCCCCGAAAAATAAATGTCAACCCAACACTTGGATTCCGAAAGCACGGAAGTTTTCCGCCGGGCGCGATCCGTCGGCAGATCGAGCGCAAAATATTTCTGCCCGAAAAACCACAGTCCTCTCATTCCGATCTCGTCCGCCGCGAGAAGAATTTTCCCTATCGGTGAATCGTATTTTGTCGTATAAATCATTTTCCTTCCTTTTTATTAGGGATTTTAGTAACGTGACGTCCCAAAAAAAAATTCGCAAGAAAAAACTTACAGCTCGTAGCATTTTACCTAAAAAATCATGTCATAAAGAATAAATCACTTTGCCGACAACGGAATTAAGCTGTATTTTCCAATGATAATTATAAAAACTCACAAGATCGCCGTTCGCTCCGAGCCATTTTCCGACCGTTACGTTTGTAATGCCGAGATAGTTGGTTTCAAATTCCATATCTCCCGCGGCATTGCAAGCGATTCTCATCGTATAACTTTGATAATCTTCCTCTTTCTGTCCGTCTATGTAATAAAAAACATCAAACGAAAGCACGACTTCATCATACAGCGCATAATCGAGGACGCCACGGATATCGTAAGAAAACTGACCTTTCCCACCGGGATACAAGTTACTCATATCGTAACCGACGGTAAAATATTTCCAATAATTGTTTTCATCGAGTTCAATAACGGTTTGCGTTGATTGTTGTTCTTTCCCTCCGCCGTTGTCTTTGTCCGTCGGTTGACAGCCCGCAGCCAAAAGCGCGGTCAGCGCGATAATACAAAGCAAAAATGCCACAATGTTCCTTTTCATAAACACCTCCGCAAATTATATTCGTCTTTTATTCGCCATTATATCACTCCCCATCGATTTTTACAACCCGCCGCGATTATATTTTCTTCGCCGTAACGCTCTGCAAAGAATTTGTAACAAGCCGAGAAAAAATTATACTGTTCGACCTTGGCTAAACCGTCGAAAAAAGTTTTATCTGAACCTAACACAAACGAGTTCATAACAACCGCGTCCTTGCGCGGAGATAAGCCTAACTCTTTTATTCTGCCGTTTATGAACTCCGTGTAAGTCTTTCCGAAATATGGCGTGAAGCGATAATTGTTTCTCGTCCGCTCGCTGTCTATCTGCGGGTTTGACGCTTCGTATTTTTCGTCCCGTTCGTTTTCCTTTTCGATAGGCGCAACGTCTTGTTTATGGTATTTCTCCATATGACACACTAAATATGAAATGATGGTTTTCCTCCTGAAACTTGTGTTTTTATGCTTAGGCAAAGTGTGTAGAAATTTTCTCTGCCGACCGTTTTTTCTATGGACTCATAGCCTCGCAGAGCCCACTCTTTGCGATAGCAAAGTATAGTGTGCTACACTTTGCCTGAATTGTTCTCATTTTGCTTCGCATTTGCTTTCAAAGTTTTTTCGCCTACGGCGGGCGATACCGATTATAATTTTTCATAAAATTTATCTCTCCTTATGATTTTTATCCCCTCACTATAAATGGACATTTCGCTATCGCAAATACAAGGGTTTAGAAAAGAAGTTTAAAACGCTCTCCATATATATTGGACATTTGCATACCTGTTTGTGGGGGTGTTTCGCAAAACTTTTTCAAAAAACTTCCTACTATAATTGGAAAGTTTCAGCTCAAAACTTAATGGTTTACACAAATTTTTTCTCGCAGAAAAATTTCTTCTCACTATAAATGGATATTTAAATATCGTTTGGCGTGGTGTTTCCGAGAAAAATAAAAGTCCTCCTACTTATATTGGAAAGTTACAACGCTTTTGTCGAGGTATTTTACTAAATTTTTGCGAAAAAATTTTTCCCACTTAACCAAGGACTCGAAAATAGTAAAGTTGACGGTCTGACAGCAATATTTTCAAAAATTTTTTACGCGAAAAAATATCCCTCCATAACACCCAAGGACACGAGATTTCGTTTTGCAACAGTTTTTACATAATTTTTACTGTTTTTTTGAAAGTAAATATCCCCCACTAAAGTTAGACAAACTGAAAGGGTGTATATTTTTATGGGAAAGAAGAAATAAATCAATGCAAAGTAATCGCCCGAATTCAAAATATCT
>CAKQKN010000013.1 GCA_934249215.1 uncultured Clostridia bacterium | reverse complement strand
AGCGTAAATTTCGCCGTCGGTTAGCGTGAAGACGAACAAAAACGGCTCTTTTCGACACGCCCCGACAAAAAGCGACGCGGCGATAACGACCGCGACAAGCACGAGCCCGACGATTAAGTTTTTCGTTCTTTTATTCGGAATACACCGCATTGAATATCTCCGTCACGGTAAGCCCGTTTTCGAGTTTGAGAGTAATTTTAACTTTAAAACTTGTTGAATCGAGAAAATACCCCGACCCATCAAGCCGCGCAAGGTTAATATTCGCTTCAAACGACGTTCCGTCGTCCGATATTTTTCCCTCGACGGAACCACCGCCGTTATTATATCCCCAGCCGGTATCGACAGTAACCGTTATTTCGGCTATCTTAAACGAAGCGGTTCCCGCCTTGCATTCGCCGCTTATCGTCCATTTCTCGCCGCTTACCGTGTTGCCGTCCGCGGGCGTTTCACTCGAAATAGCGGGGGCTTTTTCGTAATATTGAGCGTCGAAAGTCCGACTGACCGAAACGTCGGCGCTTTGCTTTATCGTCACGCGGATATGATGCGCGGAAGTTATATCGTAGTCCCACGAAAGCATATCGTCCGAGTTGATTTCGATCGTCGCGACGGTATAGTCCGCGTTGTAAGTAATCGTCAAAGGTCCGAAGCCTTCCATCAGGTCGCGGAAAACCTTACCGTATCCGCAATCGACCGCGACGGTAATTTTGCCGTTTACGTTCTGCTTTTCGTCCGCGGCGTTTACCGCGCTGACTTTGAACTTAAGGTCGCCCGCCGCCCAGACGATTTTCTGCCCTTCCTCATAGTCGGTTTCGAGCGTCCATTTTTCGTCGAAAGTTACGATATATCTCTTTTCGTCGCTCGTTTTATCGCCGAACGAAGCGACCGCGCAGATTACGTTTTCGCCGCTTTTCAGCGTTGCCGAAAAACCGTTTTCGCCGCGTCCGAGCGTTTCGCCGTTCACGGTTACAGCAACCGTAGCCGCGTCGTCGCCGTAAGTCGCCGCGATATCGAAAGAAAGAGTTTCTGATGCTACGACCATTCCGTCCTTTATTCCCTTTTCGGTGAGCGTGAAGAAATAATAGCGGGCGCCGTAAGTTACCGCGCAGTTTCCGCTCCAGCCGTTACCGAGCGAAACTTTGCTTCCGTCATCCGCGTAGTAGCCGTATTTATCGAAGCCGACGGCGAGGTTCGCACTGCAGCCCGAAAAAGCGCCGTAGCCGATGCTTACGAGTTTGCAACCGCCAAGATCGATCGTTTTGAGCGAAGTCGCGTTTTCGAACGCGGTCGCCGCAACTTCCTTAAGCGAGGACGGAGCGACGAACGATTCGTCCGTTCTTGCGCTCGCGTATTTGACGGCGGTCGTGAGATCGTAGTCGAAAAGAGTTCCGTTTTCGACTTTCGCGTAAAGGGAGAGTTTGTCGACGGTTATCTCCGCAAGCCCCGTGCAATAGCCGAGAAATTCCGAGTTGTTTATATAATCGAGAGCGAACTTCTCACCGAGCGCTTCGCCGTCCTCGTCGCTCACGAGCGGTTCGAAAGTCGCGGGCAAAGCGATTTTACCGATTTCGGAATGAAACACGGTCTGACGACCGAACGCGCGGATCGCGGTTTCGGAAAAGTCAAGCTCGTCGATTTTCAGGTACCAGAAACTCATCTGCCCGACCGTTTCGAGAGCTTGAAGCCCTGACAAATCGATCTCGTCGAAAGCGTGCGTTTCGTTCGAGCCCGAAACGTAATGATAGAAAGAATGGCTTCCGAGAACGCGAAGTTTCTTAAGCCCCGCAAGGCTGACCGATTTCAGGTTTTCGCAGTCGCTGAAGTTGTTATCGCCGATTTTTTCGATGTTTTCGCACCCGCTAAGGTCGATTTTTTCAATATAGGGATCGTTATGAAAAGTATAGTTTTCGATTTCGGTTACTTCCGAGGATGCGAAAACCACTTCTTTCGCCTTGAGTTCTTTCGTTTCGGGAACGACCGAGCCGCCTGTCACTTTTACCGAAGCAAGCGCGTTCGGCACGAGATATGCGTCCGCGCCCGCGGTCACGACGAAGCAGTCGTCGTCGGCGGTATCGCCGGATTCGAACAACGTTCTGAAATAATTCGGGTTCTCTTCCGTACCCCAAAACGGGAGCGAAATTCTTTCGAGTTTCTTAAGCGGGGCGAGAATTTCGGCGCCGAGCGTTTTATAGCCGTTTCCGACGACGAGAGAGCGAACGTTTTTCGCGTTTTCGAGCGCACCCGCTGCGATCGCGGTAATCTTTTTGCAATCGAACTCCTCGGGCAGAACGAGTTCGGCTTTGTCGTATTCCGCTTTTATACCTTTGAGCGCATAGGTCTTATCCGATTTTTCTTCGAGTTCGAAAAGATATTCCCAGACGGCTTTTGCCGTAACGTCTTTTTCGACGACGATTTTTTCGATTTTCACTCCGTCTATCGTCCAGCCGTCAAAAATATGGTTTTCTTTCGTCGGGACGATTTCGGTCAAATCGAAGGTTTCGCCCTCGGTCACTTCTTTTTCCGTAAGATCCGGGCAAGTTCCGCCGTCAAGGTCAAAAGATACCTTGTAGCAACGGGGGTTCGGATCGTCCGTTTCGCAGCCGAAAAACATGGCGCAACAAATCAGAGCCGAAAAAGCAAGCAGCAGTGAAATTTTCTTCATTTTGTACTCCTCGAGTTTTTTACCGAATTCGTTCCTTTCGATCCGCACCGTTTTCCGCAAAAATAAAAAAGCGTACACCACGACGGCAGTACGCTTCTCCCCACAACGAAACCCGAAATACGGCAGACTCCTGACTTAAGACCATGCCCGAAAATCCGCCGATTATCGGCGCAAAGCCCACCCGAAAATCAGGGCGCGGCACGTTCGGACAAAAATCAAATACAGTAATGGCGGTTGTTCGGGATTTGAACCCGATATCCTTTACATCTACTCAGCAATACAACTTTTCAAACCGTATCTTCACAAAATTCAGTTACCGATATTTTAACAAATCTGAAAGAAAAAGTAAAGCTTGTTCGCTAGGGATTCCAATCTTTATCACTACTTATTTTTGCGGGAATAAATCGGTTTTTGCTGTGTTAAACTCCCATCAACGTACTTAAAGTACGATTTCGGTCGTTTGCCTTGCAAAAACCGTACCGCAAGACGGCGATTTCTTCTCCGCAAAAATGC
>CAKQKN010000012.1 GCA_934249215.1 uncultured Clostridia bacterium | reverse complement strand
CGGCTCTTCGTTTTTTTATGCAAAATGCGCCGCATCGTAACATGCGGCGCAAAAACATAATCAAGAATTATAATCAAGTATTTTAATCGAGCGGTTTGACGTTTTTACCGACGATTGCCGAGGCGAAAACGTCCGGCGAAAAATATTTTGCCGCGAGTTCGTTCACGCGGTCGAGTTCGAGTTTTGATACGGAATCGAGTTCGCGGTCGATATCGAACGGTTCGCCCGTCAGAAGCAATCTCTTTCCTTGAGAAATCATTATGCTCGCCATATTTTCGCGCGAAAGCACGGTCGAGCCTTTTATCTGTTCTTTGACGCGCGCAAGTTCGTTCGCAGTGATTCCGCTTTCGGCAAAATTCCTTATTTCGGAAATCAAACAGTCGTATGAAGTCTTGCGTTTTTGCGGATTCACGCCGGCGTAAACGCAAATGACGCCGAGGTCCTTATAGCATGACAAATATGAGTAAACGGCGTAAGCAAGTCCTTGTTTTTCTCTTACCGATTGGAAAAGACGACTGCTCATTCCGCCCCCGAGAACGGCGTTAAGGCAGATAAGCGCAACGCGGTCGTCCGAGGTAATTTTAACGCCGGGAATGCCGATAGCAATGTGATTTTGCTCGATAGCCTTGTCGGCGGCAAGCCTTCCGCAAAGACATTTTGTGTTTATTTTCGGAAAATCGACGGTTTCGCGTTCGCCATCAGTCGGCATATATTTTTCCACGAGAGAAAACGCCTGCTCCGCCGTGATGTTGCCCGCAAACGACACGACTATGTTCGACGGCTTGTAAAACTTGGCTTTGTATGCGGCAATTTCTTCTCTCGAAAAACGAGAAACGTTTTCATAGCTTCCGAGTATCGTCGAGCCGAAGCCGCCCTCCCCGAAATATGATTTCGCAAGAAGATCGAGACACAAATCGTCGGGTGAATCTTCGCTCATGTTTATTTCTTCGATGATTACCCCCCGCTCTTTTTCAAGTTCGTCTTTCGGGTAAACGGAATTGCAGAATAAATCCGAGAGAATTTCAAAACTCTCTTCCGTGTGCTCGCTCGTGCATTTTACGTAATAGCAGGTTATATCTTTGCTCGTGAACGCGTCTATCTGCGCCCCCATTCCGTCGATCGAATCGGAAATTTCGAAAGACGAACGCTTTTTCGTGCCCTTGAAATTAACGTGTTCGATAAAATGTGAAATACCGTTTTCGGCGGCGTTTTCACACGAACTGCCAGTTCCGACGAGAATTCCCATGCTTACCGAACGAACGTAGTCGTACGTTTCGACGATTACACGCAGCCCGTTTTTAAACTCAAAACTTTTTAACATATGTACCTCCGACGCTCAAACGGCGTCGCCCGAACAATCACTTCGTCAGACAATCTGTTACCGTCGTTACCGTCATTCCGCTTTTGATATAGTAATCAAGAATCGACGGAAGCGCTTCGTACGTATGCGAAAACGGATGCATCAGGACGAAATCCCCGCCGCGAATATCTTTTGTCGCTCTATTATATACGCTTTTACTCGTTCTGTCAAGCCAATCTATCGTATCCTTTGACCACATAATCATAACGTAGCCGAGATCTCGGCACGCCTTTATCGTCGTTGCGGAAAAGTCGCCCGACGGCGGAGCAAACAGGATTGTGTCGACGCCCGTCATAGACAAAATCACGTCGTGAGTATTCTTTATCTCGTCGACGTTGGCTTCATAACCGAGTTTTCCCTGATTCTTATGGAAAAAGCCATGATTTCCTATCTCGTGCCCGCGATCGTAAAGACGCTTTATAAGTTCGGGATTATCGTCCGCGAAGCACCCGCCGAAGAAAAAAGTGGCGCGGAAATTTCGCTCTTCCAAAAGTTCCGAAATCGACAAAATCACGTCGGCACCCTCATAGCAATTGAACATAAGCGCGATTTTGTTCGAAGATCTGTTTCCGAAATACAACGGTTCGTCTTTTTTCGCACCTACCGTGACGGAAAATTTTTCCGTCGAAAAGCAAACGCAGGCAACGAACACGACTATTACGCAAATTATAACGCCGGACACGCGACGCATAATCTTAATCGCCGAATCCCCCGTCTTTTTTTCCGCTTTTATATCCTTGATTTTTCTTTTCATAAATATACCTTACGGTATAAATTATGCGTGGCAAACCATATTATGAGCAATGCAGTGGATTCAATTCCGTTTAAGACGAAAAAGGTCGCAAACGAATCCGCAACCTTTACACGTCAGACGCGGTTAACCGAACCGAACAACCGCATTTTGTTTTTTACTTCTTGCTTTATATACTCGACTTTAAGATTACGCGTTTCGAGATAACCTAATTTTTTGCTTATTCCGTCAAACATCGCGCGTTCGCCCGCCAGACAAAGATCGGTGAACACGTTTACTTTAGCGATACCTTCTCTCACCGTATTTTTGAAATCATCGTCCGAAAGCCCGCTTCCGCCATGCAAAACGAGCGGAACGTCAACGGCTCGGCGAATTTCTTTCAGCCTATCTATGTTAAGCATAGGTTTTTTCTTGTACACGCCATGAGCCGAACCGATAGCAACGGCAAGCGCGTCAACCCCGGTCGCTTCGAGATACGCCCGTGCTTCCTCTACGGTAGTGTACATATCGGTAACAAAATTATCGTTGTTTGCGGCTTCTCCGACATGCCCAATTTCCCCCTCAACCGTCGCGCCGAACGCTTGAGCGATCTTTACCATTTCCGCAGTTTCGGCAACGTTTTGGTCGTAAGGCTTGGACGAACCGTCGAACATAACAGACGAAAAACCGAGTTTTAGCGCTTCCATGCACCTTTCGAACGTAAGTCCATGATCATAGTGCACGACCACCGGAACGCTTGCGCGTTTTGCCGCCGCGATCATGCTCGGTGCAATCAAATTCAATTCACCATATGGCAGAAGTACTTCCGCCGTACCGAGAATTACGGGCGAGCAACTTTCTTCAGCTGCCTCTATCACCGCTTGCAACATATCGCTATCGGTCGTGTTAAACAAACCTACGGCATATTTTTCCTTTTGAGCTTTTTTTAATAGTTCATTCAAATTAACTAACATTTTATCTCCTCTTAAAATTTTGCGTCAGTTCGTATATCTCTTTTTTCGTTCGTACGCCGTCTGTAGCGCTCGTTTCGGTAACGCTTGCAGCCGCCGCCCTTATTCCCGTTTCAAGAATTTTTTCAGGTGTCGAATCGCTACATATTTCAAAAAGACAACCAGCGCAAAAAGCGTCCCCCGCACCCGTTTTTCCTTTAAACAAATTTTTCGGTGCAACGAGAGCGTTCAATTCGTAATAGCGATTTCCGAGATAACACGCCCTATCTTCTTTATGAATGATTACACCCTCGCATACGCCTTTTTGCTTCAACCTTTCGGCAAGAGTTCTTATATCCGTTTCGTCTGTTTCGCAAAGGCCTGCGGCTTCAAGCTCGTTTACGATAAGATAATCAACGTACTCAAGACACGGCAAAACTTTACGGTAATCGTTCTTGGTCGAACTTACAAAATCAATCGAAGTTTTTATTCCGCGCTTTTTCAATTCTTTAAGAATTCTTTCACCGTCGCCGTTGTCGACTTTTTCAAGCAACATAAAATAGCCGAGGTGAAACAATTTTTCGTTTATACTATCAAAATCGATATCGCCGAAACCGAAATCGGCATTTGCTCCCGCATATGTAAAAAACGTGCGCTCGCCACCGATTACGCTCATAACTTGCGTAAATCCCGTGCCGTAAACAGATGATGTTTTTATACCGCTTACGTCAATCCCGTTTTCAAAAAGACGGTTAAGCAGATAATCGGCTTTATCGTCATTGCCGACTTTTCCGAGAGCATATACAGGCATTGTCGGATCAAGTCGTTTAATATCTATCCCGACGTTCGGGACAAGTCCGCCGACGGAGCAAGATACCGAATCGATATGAGTAAGCCGCCCTTCTTTCGGATACTCTTCCAAGATATTAATTTCATCGACCAAAGTCGATCCCGCGACGACAATTCCGTTCATATCAGTTCGCGTCGGGACAAAGCGGCCCCGCAAGTTCTTTCAGATAGAACAGTTTACCCGCCAGCGTCGGAATATACGTCGACGTAATAAATCTCGTCGGTCCGTAACGAAGCGTCATCCAAAGACTCATGCCTTGCCACTGCATTCCGCGCGACAGCGCTCCGTCGGCGCCGCCTATTGCGTAGTCCGCCGCAAACATTAAAGCTGGACCTATCGTGTTTGCCCGACAAGGAACGAGTGTTGTTCTGCTGCGGAAAGAAGTAATGGCGTTTTGCTCTATCGTAAGCGGATGAAGCTTCACTCCGACTCTGTACTCCTGTTTAAGCCACTCCTCGTCAGAATTATATTCTGCGCCTATCATAGGCTCCCAGAAGGCTATATGACACATTCTTCCTATACCGTAAACGAGTACGAGTTTTGCACCTTCCGATTTAAGTTTTGCTATCTTTTCGGGATAAGTAGAAAGATTGTCTTTAAGCGCGAAATTTCTATGTGAAACGGGTACGGTGTTTTTGCCGAGCGGATTATAAAACGCGTTTTCCATCGCACTCTGAAACGACGCTTCGCCGGTTATGGTGTTTCCCTCGCCGTCAGCCCACTCGTCCATATTGAAACACCATACGTTTTCGCAAGATTCGTTCCATTCTTTCAAAAAGTAAACCGCCCACTTATACATTCCCATAGGACCTACGGGCAAAATGAACGCAATTTTGCGGTTTTCGGCGTTTGCCATGCGAATTTCGTTAGCAATTTCGTGTCCCATTTTCACGTTGAATTCGTCAAGGCTTTCGCACTCTATCGGCGAAAAGTCTTTATGCCAGAACTTTTGTCTTTTGGAAATGATCTCGGGCGCATTATTGCAACAAGCGTCGATTTTA
>CAKQKN010000011.1 GCA_934249215.1 uncultured Clostridia bacterium | reverse complement strand
CAGTTCAACAGACTGCAAGGCGCGTTCGCTTCGGCGGAAAAAATCTTCGTTATTCTCGACGAAAAACCGACCGTGACAGATCGCGACGGCGCGATTTCCGTCGACGAGATCGCAGGCGAAGTGGAATTTAAAAACGTGTGGTTCTGTTACGAACCGGACGAATGGGTTTTGAAAGACGTGTCGTTCAAGGTCGAAGCGGGACAAACCGCCGCGTTCGTCGGCGCGACCGGATCGGGAAAAACCACGATTTTGTCGCTGCTTTGCCGCAATTACGACATACAAAAAGGCTCGATTCTCATCGACGGGAAAGACATTTACGACTATTCCGTACACTCGCTTCGCAAGCGTTTCGGACAAATGCTTCAGGACGTGTTTTTGTTTTCGGGAACGATTCGGACGAACATTACGCTCGGCGACGAGTTTTCGGACGACGAGATCAAAACCGCCTGCCGCTACGTCAACGCCGACAGATTCATAGACGCCCTGCCCGACGGACTCGATCACGAGATTCGCGAGCGCGGCAACAATCTGTCCGCGGGGCAAAGACAACTGCTCTCTTTTGCACGCACGGTTATACATAAGCCCGACGTTCTCATTCTCGACGAGGCGACGGCAAATATCGACGCGGAAACAGAGTCGCTGATACGCGATTCGCTCGAAAAAATGATGAAAGGCGGAACGATGTTTATCGTCGCGCACAGACTTTCGACCGTCAGACACGCCGACGTCATTCTCGTTATGAGCGACGGAAAAATCATCGAGAGAGGCACGCACGACGAACTGATCGCGAAAAAAGGTCGCGATTATCAGCTTTATACCGTGCAGTATGAAAAAGAGCACGGCTGCAGTCATCCGCCCGAAAACGATTAGCAAGTTTCGGCAATCAAGCGAAATTTTTGTTAAAAATCCGAAGAAAAATTGCGCGAATATGAAAATCGTCCGAGATTTGTGAAAACCGCACGGAAAAAATTTTTAACCGTTTACAAACCGCGATATATGTGATAGTATACAATCGGAGCAAGGCTAAAAAAGAGCCGTCGGCAACGCGCCGCGTTTGACGATTTCCGATCGGCGTTGAAAAACTCAATGCCGGGAAAACGGCGCCGCGCCGTTAAAAATATCGGGGGAAATTATGCAGAATAAACTTAACGAAGGTCCTCTTCTCGACGCAAACGGGAACTTGAGCGAATGCGGTTATTCGACGGAAGCGGTTAAAACTTACGACCGAAAAGCGATCAAAGCGGGCGCGCTCCGCATCAAAGAGTGGGATTATTATCTCGTTTCGAACGGAAAATTCGCCGTTTGTCTTACGATCGACGACAACTCGTATATGTCGCTCGCGTCCGTGAGTTTTCTTGATTTCGAGAAGCGCTCCTACGTTACGAAAAGCCGCATGCACGCTTTTTCCTGCGGCAAAGTCGGACTTCCGCCCGACTATCGCTCGGGGCGCGTAAGCTATTCGGACAAAATAATCAACGGTTCTTTTTCGGCGGATAGAGGAAAGAGAAATCTGCGCTTTTCCTACAAAAATTTCGACGGAAAAGACGATTTTGAATGCGAATTCGAGCTTTTTGACGAACCACGCGACAAAATTGCGATCGCTACCCCGTTCGATAAGCGCAGGCGTTTTTATTATAATCTCAAGATGAACTGCATGACCGCGCGCGGTTATTGCAAAATCGGCGATCGTAAAATCGTGTTCAGCGAGGAAAGTTCGCTCGCAACGCTCGACTGGGGGCGCGGCGTGTGGACCTACTCCAACGAATGGTACTGGAGCAGCCTTCAGTGTCTGATCGACGGCGTGAAATTCGGATTAAATCTCGGCTACGGGTTCGGCGACACTTCCGCCGCGACGGAAAACGTACTTTTTTACGGCGGTGTTGCGCATAAACTCAATAACGTCGCGTTCAATATCCCCTCGAACGAAAACGGGCGCGGGTTCGACTACCTTGCGCCGTGGACGATTGCCGACGACGAAGGCAGACTCGACCTGTCGTTCAAGCCGCTGATCGACAGATATGACAATGCGAACGCGCTCGTCATATCGAGCAATCAGCATCAGGTGTTCGGCGTTTTCTCCGGCGAAGTCAAACTCGACGACGGAACCGTCTTAAAAATAAGCGATAAGATCGGATTCGCGGAACACGTGCGCAATCGTTGGTAAGACGAGCAAACGGCATGGGATCGGCACGCAAGCAAACGGCATGAGCTCTGCGCGCAAACGGTATAAGCCCGGTGCATAGCGTATGCGTTTATTGTGCAATCGGTATGCATTGCCGAGGAATGGGAACTTTAAATTTAAAAACGAACGCTAAATAGTTTGACAAAGTTAAAAAAAACGGATATACTGAACGAGTTGACTGCAACAATGGTAGACGACTCACGGAGGAATGGCTGAGT
>CAKQKN010000010.1 GCA_934249215.1 uncultured Clostridia bacterium | reverse complement strand
CAACCCATATAACAAAATATCCGTAACGACAAAAATCGTTACGGATATTTTCGGTTTTCGAATATTTTTATTTTTTAGTCAAGACGGCGTATAAAGTCGTTCCGTTTTTAAGTCCCGCAACTTCTTCGGCGGTGAGCGTCGCCTTATACGGCGTCATTCCGTCCACGTCGAGCGAACAATCGAAAGGCGCATACACGACGGCGCCGCCCTCTTCCGTCGCCCAACCGGCGAACTCGTAACCCTCGCGGACGGGAACTGCGCGATATGCTTTATTCGGCGCGTTCAAACCTAACGTTTTGAGCGTTACGTTGTCTTTTTCGTTATTATAAACGAACGTATTCACGTACGACTTTCCGTTTTCACTCCCGAACGAACAGCCGAGGAACACCCAACCGTTGAACGAGATATCACCGCTCGAAATCCAATCTTTAGATTTATCCGCATCAGTGTAAACTGTGGCTCCGTAAAAAGCCATTGAATCGATTCTGTTCACGTTGCGAGGCAAAACGACCGAAAGCTTCAATGCCCCAAAGAACGAGCCCATTCCGAACGTCTTGGTCTCCTCGGGAAGGTCGAGAGTTTCAAGGTTACAACAGTAGAGGAACGCGTAATCGGGGACGGATTGAGTTCCGCTTCCGAGCGTAACTTTTTTGAGGTTAAGACAATAAGCGAACGCGCTATTACCTATCGTGATACGGCTCGGAATATTCGCTTCGGTTATGGTCGAATATGCATAAGCGTAATTTCCGATCGACGTTACGCTCGAGGGGAAATCGATCGCCTTAAGACCGCAAACGATTTCGGTGCCACGGATAATAAAGTTATTCTCGTCCCTATAATTCGCGTTAGCGGGATCGACGCTGACCCTCGTGAGGGAGTCGCAACCGGCGAACAAGTTGCCGTCGATCGATCCTACGTAGGCGGGAATTTCGAGCGATTTAAGTTTTTTGCAGTTTTTGAAAACGGGATTGCCGTTCGTAACAATCGAGTTTAAATAGTCGTTTAATTCTATCGATTCGAGATTTACGCAGTCGGAAAACGCGCCGCCGCAAATCGTTGAAACCGTATTCGGCAGAACGACGTTCGTCAACTCTTTCCGTCCGTCCAAAGCGTAGTAGCCTATAATCGTAACGTCGTCGGGAAATTCGAACCCGCCGAGCGCTTTTATAAGCATTCTGCTTTTCGACATCAGACAGCCTTTCTCGACGTAATAATAGCCGTTGCCGTTTACTTCTTCCTTGGGTCGTTCTTTGGTTTCCGTCGAACCGCTGTCGGACGAATCGCCGCTCGAAGAATCGTCGGCGTTACCCGATCCGTCCGTTTCCGAAGAATTTTCGCCCTCGTCCTTGACGGGAACTTGTTCCACGACGATTTTTCCGAGAGAATCGCACCCGACGAACGCGCCGTCGCTATTGACCGCAAGGTTCGTAAGCGTCTTTGGCAGAACGATCTCTTTGAGCGAAGAACAGCCGTTGAAGGCGTTGCCGTAGACGGTCGTTATTTCGCCCGGAAGGGAAATTTCGGAAAGTTTTGCGCAGCCGGAAAATGCCTGTTCGGGCACCGTCTTAAGATGGTCGGGAAGATGAACCCGAGCGAGATTTGCGGAGCCTTTAAAAGTTTCGCTGCCTATCTGACTGACGCTGTTCGGGATCCAGACACATCTCGTTTCGGCGTTGGAAAGCCCGGTGACGGCAACGACGCTGTCGCCGTTGGGCGTTACGGACGGAACGATGAGTTTTTCGGGCAAATTTTCAGCCGAAAGCCCCGTTTTCAACGAAACGACGTAACCAACGTCCTTTTTGGAATCGAGCCGCGTATATTCGAAAATATCGTCGGGATATTCGGGCTTATACACGAGAGGTTTCGTGGGAACGGAATCTTTCGCACGGTCGCTTTCGCACAGCGCGAAAACGGAAAATCTGTAATTGACGTACTCGACGGTGATATCGAGCAAGTCGAGCGAAGCGATGTCAGTGTAATATTTTTTACCGTTCGCCGCCACCATATAGCCGTCAGCCCCCGCCACTTCGTCCCAGACGAGATAATCGCTCTCGGTGATACGCACGTTTTCGGGAGTGTTAAGTCTTTGCTTTTCGTTGCACGCCGCAAGCGCGCAAGCCGTCGCCGCCACGCATACGACGAGCAGCAAAATCATTCCTTTCGTTTTTTTCATATTATCCTCTTCGGCAGCGAGCCCCACGTCTTTTCGGAAACCCGAGCCGATATTTTTATCTTTTCAGTTCGACGATTTTATATATTCCCTTATCGTCGGCGTTTTCATACGTAACGGTTATCGTTTGCCCGACTTTGACGAAGATCGCGCTTTCGTCGTCCGCGGCGGAAATGCGATAGTATTCGTCGGTTTCCGCGCCCTCGGGCTTGAAGTAATAATAAGTATTGCCGCCTATCTGCGCGGTAAAGACTTCGCCGACGACGAACGTTTTCGTCGATTTTGCGGTTTCCGCGCCCGAAACGCCGTTCTTTGCGAGGAGTTCGACGTATTTTTCCATCGCATCCGACTGCGTCGCGCCCGTTGCCACGAGGTTATATCTTTCGACGTTCACGAGAGCGTAGAGTTTGACGATTCCGTTCGCGTCCTTGAGCACCATGATATAAGTCGCTTCGCCGCGAACGTTGATGAGCGCGGGGAAAGACGCGTTGTAACCTTTTTCCTGAACCTCGCCTTCCGCGGCACCCATAGCCGAATGCTCCTCGGCACCGTGGACGGGGTAATATTTATACTCGCCGGTGCGGGCGTTCGTCAGAATGAAACCGATATTGCTTTCGTCGCCCGTAACCGACGTGACGCCCGTGTAGTACCAGACGTCGTCGTTCGCGATGAGATAGCCGTAATCGTCGGTCGTGCGCTTGCAGCCTTTGTTCCCGATTATGCTGTTGATAAAGCCGCCCGAATACTCGCCGTACCAGTTATATTTTTCGCAAGCGAGGTCGCCTTCGAAAACCGCATCTACCCAGGACGGAACGTCGCCCACCGAGTAAAGCGTACCTTTGCCCGAGCATGGATCGAATATGATGACTTCGAACACGTCAGCCGCCCCGAACATGAATATGCGCGGCTTGTAACACGGAACGACGAACATGGGAAGCCCGCTCTCGTCGATTTCGAAACGCGGCGTGCCCATAATCTTAGTCGGGTATAAAAAGCGCAGTTTCCTCGAAAGATCTTCGCCGAAATATGCGCTAACGACGTATTTCATCGGCTTTTCAAGCGCGACGAATTTCGAAGTGTTTTTGACGGGATCGACGATAACGTAGCCCGGAACGCCGTTTTTGCGGTTGCCCGTCCACTTGAAGAACCCGTCGTATTCGAGGTTCGCCACCTTTTGCGGCGTATTGTTATAATTTATCTGTGTGTATAGATCGGAAATGGCGTACTGCGAAACGACGCCCGCAAGTTCGCCGAGCGTTCTCTGCCCGAAAATACGTGCAGAATCGGTGTCCATAAGCGCGACGTTTTCCACGTTGTTGGTTTCGGCCATATCCTCTTTGAACACGCGCTCGTCCACGGTTATTACGGAAGCGTATTCTTTCGCTCGGAACAGCGGCGAACCGATAATCCCGCCGAGAATCACGACGCATACCGGAATGACCGCCAGCCACAGAATATTTTTTACGACGATATTATATCGATCAGACTCGTAATGAGAGCCGAGTCTGATCCGAAATCTTTTCTCGCCCGGTTTTTTCGGAACCCCGTCGTTTACTCTTCCGACTGCGACGGGCGCAATGTAGACGAGCATTAAAAAGGCGAGATAAAACCAGAATCCGCAGCTCAAAAGATTGATCGGCGGCAGAGCGAAATAATATACGAGGAACGCAAAAAGCGTCACGCATGCGTAAATTATCACGTATTTTTTGATTTTTCCGCGCTTTTCCGCCATGTCCGCTCTTTCTCCGCACGTTTTTTTCCCGCCCGATCCGTCGAACATTTTGCGCTTTTCCGCAAACTTGTCGTCCATATTTCTCCTTTCGCCCCGACCGCGGGCAAAACCGCGATTATGAAAGAGGCCGCCGCACTCCTGCGACAGCCTTTATTGTATCACATATACGAAACAAAATCAAACGTTTTATCCGATCTCGGCTTATTCGAGCTCGAACGCGCCGGTATATAACTGATAATATTTCCCGCGCTGGGCGATAAGGTCTTTGTGCGAGCCGCGCTCAATAATGACGCCGTGATCGAGAACCATGATGACGTCCGAGTTCTGCACGGTAGACAGTCTGTGCGCGATAACGAAAACCGTTCTGCCTTCCATAAGTCTGTCCGTGCCTTGCTGAACGAGAAGTTCGGTTCGCGTGTCGATCGACGAGGTCGCTTCGTCCATTATCATGACGGGCGCGTCGGCAACGGCGGCGCGGGCTATCGACAGAAGCTGCCTTTGACCTTGCGACAGGTTCGCTCCGTCGGCGGTCAGCATCGTGTTGTAGCCGTCGGGAAGCCGCATGACGAAATCGTGCGCGTTGGCGAGTTTTGCCGCCGCGATACACTCTTCGTCCGTCGCATCGAGTCTGCCATAACGAATGTTGTCCATAACGGTGCCCGTGAACAAACTGGTATCCTGCAAGACGATTCCGAGCGAGCTCCTGAGGTCGGCTTTTTTGATCTTGTTGATATTTATGCCGTCGTAACGGATTTTTCCGTCCGCGATATCGTAAAATCTGTTGATAAGATTGGTGATGGTCGTTTTTCCGGCACCCGTCGCGCCGACGAACGCCACTTTCTGACCGGGGCGCGCGTAAAGCGATACGCCGTGAAGAACGATCTTATCGGGCGAATAGCCGAAATCCACGTCGTCGAACACGATATCGCCCTTGAGCGGAGTGAACGTGACCGTTCCGTCCGCTTTGTGCGGGTGCTTCCACGCCCAGAGTTCGGTGCGCTTTTCGCTTTCGCGAATTTCGCCGTTTTCATCGTATTCGGCGTTTACGAGAGTTACGTAGCCGTCGTCCGTTTCGGGCGTTTCGTCGATTATCGCGAAAATTCTTTCCGCGCCGGCAAGACCCATAAAGACGGCGTTCATCTGCTGGGTTACGTTGGAAACGCTCTGCGTGAAGTTTCGGCTCATCGGCAGAAACGCGACGATGATCGCAAGATCGAGCGCCGAGCCCGAAATCGAAAAATGCTTAACCCAACCGGGGAGCGACGCGACGGCGAGCATCGTTCCGACGAGTGCGAGAACAACGTAAAGAAGATGACCGAGGTTGTTCATCATAGGTCCGAGAATATTCGCGAACGTATGCGCTTTCGTGGCGTCCTCGACGAGTTCGCCGTTCACTTTGTCGAACGCTTTTTCCGATTCTTCCTCGTGCGTAAAGACCTTGATGACCTTCTGACCGTTCATGCTTTCCTCGACGTAGCCTTCGCATGCGCCGAGCGATTGTTGCTGTTTGACGAAGTATTTCGCCGAATTGCCGCCGATCTTCTTGACGATGATCATCATAAATACGACGAACACCGCAACGACGAGCGTCAGCCATATGCTGTAAAAGAGCATCGTGCAGACGAGCACGGTCAGCGTTACAGTCGTCTGGACGATGGAAATAAGGCTTTCCGAAACGAGCTGACGAAGGGCGTCTACGTCGTTGGTGTAAACGCTCATAATGTCGCCGTGCGTGTGGGTGTCGAAATATTTTATGGGCAGATTCTGCATTTTGTTGAACATCGCATTACGCGTGTCCCGCAGAAATCCTTGGGTGACTTTCGCCATGACGAGCGATCTTACGAGCGTCGCAACGACCGCCGACAGCACGACGGCGATCATTACGGTGAGCACCTTGACGAACGCGTCGTAGTCCTGATTAGTGATCGACGAAGTTATGTTTTTAAGGAATATTCCCGCAGCCGACGAACCGACCGCCGAAATGATAAGGCTTATTCCGACAACGACGAGTTGCCACTTATAGTTTTTGAAAAGTTGTTTTAAAAGTCGCGGAAGCGTAGCTTTCGAAACCTTGGGCTTGGGTCCCTTGAATCCCGGTCTCGGCATCAGTTCTCACCTCCCTCGTCCGCTCTGTTCTGCGTTCTGAATACTT
>CAKQKN010000009.1 GCA_934249215.1 uncultured Clostridia bacterium | reverse complement strand
GTTGCGCGCCGTAGCCGCAAGGCTTTCCTCTTTTTTGGAAAGAATATGCATCGAATCGAGCGCGAACGATTTCTGTCCGTCGGTGACGGCGGCGGCAAGACAAGCTTGGTCGGTCGCTGAAACGAATTTCTTTTTCGAATCGAACCCGCCGTAGCACTCGACACTTAAAAGTTTACCGTCCTTGTCGAGAAAAACGATTTCGTCGAAATCGAAACTTTGCTTCGTGGTTATTCTGACGTATGAATCGGAAACCGAGAGCTTTTCGCCGAGAAGATACCAGCCGGGAGTAAAAACTTTGCCGTCCGTCGGCTTCAACGTCAAGGAAAAACGAGAAAGAGAAACGAATATTCCGTATTGCTCGAGCCGTTTTGCCGAAGAACTTGCATCGAAGTCGAAAACGAGATTTCCGTCCTCGTCCGCGTTGTATACGTTTCCGATATGCACGTATATCTTTTCGGCGGTGCCTTCTTTGCCGATTATGACGCTTTCGCCGAGATACGCGCCAGTTTCGGCGGAACGCTCGGGTTGAACGAACCAACGGTTGCCGTACGACTCCCCGCTTCCGAGAGTAAACGTCATGATCGCGAGCATCACGAGAAGCGTTATTATGATCGTTATCAGTCCCGTCGTCTTCTCTTTGTTTATCATCTTTTCTCCTTTAAATCGCGAAGCGCAAGAGTGTCGAAACGTCGCTTATTTAATATAATACTTTCGTCCGCCGAAAAAGTAAAGCGTTTTTTCAACGTTTTTCGCTTTCATATATTATTATAATAATGATTAAAAGAATAAAAAACGGTTGAGGCATGCAAACGAACAGACGAAGTGCGCGTTTTTCGAAAAAAACGGCTTTTTTTCAAAATAGACTTGTTTTTGCTTTTGCGTTGTGCTAAAATAAAAAGCGCGCGAAAACGAGCGCAACCGAAAAAACAAAATATTTTAAAGGAGAAATCCGATATGAATCTGTACAAAAAAGCGTTGGCTCTTATGCTGACGATCGTTTCGGCGTTCACCGTGGCGTTCGGATTTTCCGGTTGTAACGGTTCGTACGACAACTCGTCCTCGGGATTCGAAGAGGACGTCGAGTTCGGACTCGTTTACGACAAAGCCGGCGTGAGCGTAAGCGTTGATGACTTCACCCTCGATTATCTTTATTTTTATTGCAGAATAAGTGGTTCGGAGTATAAGACGGCGGTCACGAAAGATATGATTTCGTCGACCGATTTGTTAAAACTCACGACTTCCGGGACGCATGTTATCACCGTCAATTATGCCGGAATGGTCTACACCGTTACGATAATGCTTTCGGACGACGGTCAAACGAACGTCGAAACGATGCTCGTTTATACGAAAGAAGGCAAAGAAGTCGCGATTAAAGATTTCTCTTACGGCGATCTTTATCTGTACGAACGGAAAAGCGGCGTCGAAAAACGCGAACCGGTAACGGCGGATATGCTGTCCGACGCTGACAAAGAAAAACTTAAAACCGCAGGAACGCATACGATTACCGTAAACTACAACGGTAAGACCTACACCGCGACGATAATACTCGTCGAAGGATCCCAGGGCGATAAGCCGTTCGGCGGAAACTACGTTTATAACGGCGCGGTTCCCTCGGGATATTACCACGACGTAAACGACATCAGCGGCACGGCGCTCAAACTGCAACTTCGCAAAATCATTTCGGCAAACTACAAAGGATACTCATACAAGAGCGATCTTCCCCAACTTCTCCCCCAGACTGACCATGTTGTCGGCGATACGAGCAAAATGGTTTTGTTCTATAACCGCAAAATCGTCGCCGCGCAAAAGAATAACAACGTGTGGAATAAAGAACACGTTTGGCCAAGATCGAAGGGCTGGTTTGAATATAGCGGAGCCGGATCAGATATGCACCATATACGCCCGACCGAAATTTCGGTAAACTCAACCCGCGGAAACAAACCGTTTGCAGAATCGGGAGGGTCTTCAGTCTTTATCCCCGACAAGTCGTTCAGAGGCGATATCGCCAGAATTCTTTTCTATCTTATGGTCAGATATTCGGATGCCGACGGATACCGCGTTACCGTCGTGGCGACGTCGATGGATATGCTTCTGAGATGGAACCGCGAAGATCCCGTCGACGAATGGGAACTTTCGAGAAACAACGAAACGGCTAAACTGCAAGGAAACAGAAACCCCTTTATCGACTGCGAAGAATTCGCCGATATGATATGGGCGGCATGACTGAAAAGTCGTAACGAAACAATCAGATAAAAATTAAGCGGCAGACGCGGGAAAGGTAAACGATTTCGTTTCCATAATCCGCACTGCCGCTTTTGTTTTGCACTTTATTTATTGTACGGTTTCACGCCGTAAAGCGAATCCATTTTGTCGGAATAATCCTTGGATTTTGCCATTTGTTTCAATTCGAGCGAATCGGCAAGCGACGCAAGCGCTTGTTTCTGATCTTTCGAAAGCGACGTCGGCATTTCGGCAATCACGGTTACGTAGAGGTTGCCCACACCCGAACTCTTCGTGCGGATGCCCTTGCCGCGCATTACGAACTTCTTTCCGCTTACCGTACCTGCGGGAATATCCATATCGACGCACCCGTCATCCAAAGTCGGAACTTTCACCTTACCGCCGAGCATGCACGTCGTGAACGGAACGGGCAGATCGACGAAAAGATCGAAGCCCTGACGGATGAATATCTTATGCGGCAGAAGTTTGAACGTGACGATGAGATCGCCCGCTTCGCCGCCGTTCTGGCTCGCGTGCCCGTAGCCGCGCTTTCTGATATAGCTGTTGGAATCGCACCCCGCGGGGATGTCGAACGAGAGTTCGGTCGTGCCGCGGTTGTAACCTTTGCCGCCGCAAACGGAACATTTTTCGGTAATTTTTTTACCCGTGCCGCCGCAGGCGTCGCACGCTTTCACCTGTACCGTTCTGAAAATACTGCTTCCCGAAACGACCTGAACGCGCCCCGTGCCCTTGCACTTTTCGCAAGTGGTATACGCCGTGCCGTTTTTCGCGCCCGTCCCCTTACAAGCCGAGCACGGTTCGCGGCGAGCGTAAGATATGGTCTTTTTGCAGCCCTTCGCCGCGTCGAGAAAAGACAGTTCGATCTCTACGTTGACGTCGGCACCCTTTTCCTTCGTCGGCTCCTGACTGCGAGAACCGCCGCCGAAGCCCGAAAAGAAATCGCTGAAAATATCGCCGAAACCGGTGAAACCGCCGAAGCCCTGTCCGCCCGAAAAACCGCCGAAATTGCTTGCCCCCGGATTGTCGAGTTCATAGTCGTATGCGGCGCGTTTCTGCTCGTCGGACAAAGTTTCGTTCGCCTCGTTTATCTCCTTGAATTTGGCGGCAGCCGCCTCGTCGTTGGGATGAAGATCGGGGTGATATTGTTTGACGAGTTTGCGGTATGCCGACTTTATCTCTTCCTGCGTTGCCTTGCGGTCAACACCCAATATTTCATAATAATTCTTCGCCATAATTTATTCCAAAATCGCAGATTTTATAATTGATTTTTTAAATTATTACGTCTGCCGTAAAAGGTACGGGCGAAGAAAAAATATTTTTTCTTCGCCTTGATTTTGCTTCGCTAAAAGACGATCACGTCCGATTAGTTCTGATGAAATTCGGTGTCGCCGCCGCCCTGCGCTCCGCCGTTGTTACCGGAGTCGCCGCCGTCGCCGTTACCGCCCTGCGCGCCCTGATAGAGTTTCGCAAAGACAGCCTGACCTTCGTTTGCGAGCGTTTCGGTAGCCTTTTTAATGCGTTCGGTATCGCCCGATTCGAGTTCGGTTTTCGCGGTCGCGATTGCAGCTTCGACTTTCTGTTTGTCTTCGTCGGAAAGTTTGTCGGCGTTATCTTTAAGAGTCTTTTCGAAGGTGAAGATCATACCGTCAAGCTGGTTCTTTGCTTCGACCGCTTCCTTACGCTGTTTGTCTTCCGCTTCGTATTTCTCCGCGTCTTTGACGGCTTTGTCGATATCTTCTTCGGACAAGTTCGTGGACGAAGTGATCGTGATGTCGGTCGCCTTACCCGTTCCGAGATCCTTTGCTGTTACGTGAACGATACCGTTTGCGTCAACGTCGAAAGTAACTTCGATCTGCGGGATTCCTCTGGGTGCCGGAGCGATGCCGACGAGGTTGAAACTACCGAGCGTCTTGTTGTCTTTCGCGAACTGTCTTTCACCCTGAAGAACGTGAATCGTAACTTCGGTCTGGTTGTCGGCAGCCGTCGAGAATACCTGCGATTTCTTTGCAGGAATCGTGGTGTTTCTGTCGATCAATTTCGTAAATACGCCGCCGAGAGTTTCGATACCCAAACTCAAAGGCATAACGTCGAGAAGAAGTACGTCTTTTACTTCGCCGGTAAGAACGCCGCCCTGAATAGCCGCACCGATTGCAACGCATTCGTCGGGGTTGATGCCCTTGAACGGTTCTTTGCCGGTCGTTCTTCTGACCGCGTCCACGACGGCGGGAATACGGGTCGATCCACCGACGAGAATGACTTTGTCAACCTTGTCGTAAGTAAGCCCCGCGTCCGCCATTGCTTTTTTGAGCGGTTCGAGCGTTGCGTTTACGAGATCGGCGGTCATAGCGTCGAATTTCTGTCTTGTAAGAGTCATTTCAAGGTGCTTCGGTCCGGTTGCGTCGGCAGTGATGAACGGCAGGCTGATCGAAGTCGAAGTCATACCGGAAAGCTCGATTTTGGCTTTTTCTGCGGCTTCTTTGAGTCTTTGCATTGCCATCTTGTCGTTCGAAAGGTCTACGCCCTGCGAAGCCTTGAATTCGGAAACCATCCAGTCGATGATCTTCTTATCGAAGTCGTCGCCGCCGAGCATGCAGTTACCGTTCGTTGCGAGAACTTCGAATACGCCGTCGCCGATATCGAGAATGGATACGTCGAACGTGCCGCCGCCCAAGTCGTAAATGATGACTTTGTGCGAAGAAGTATCTTTATCAAGTCCGTATGCAAGAGCCGCCGCTGTCGGTTCGTTGATTACACGAAGAACGTTAAGTCCCGCGATTCTGCCCGCGTCTTTAGTTGCCTGACGCTGGCTGTCAGAGAAATATGCAGGACAAGTGATGACGGCGTCTTTTACCGGTTCGCCGAGATACGCTTCCGCGTCTTTTTTCAGCTTGGAAAGAATCATTGCGGATATTTCCTGCGGCGAATATTCTTTGTCGTCTATTTTAACTTTATAGTCGGAACCCATATGTCTTTTAATGGATACGACGGTCCTTTCGGGGTTTGCTACCGCCTGACGCTTTGCAACCTGACCGACAAGTCTTTCGCCGTCTTTCTGAAAACCGACGACGGACGGAGTGGTTCTCGAACCTTCGGCGTTGGTTATTACGACGGGTTCGCCGCCTTCCATTACCGCTACGCAAGAGTTAGTCGTTCCTAAATCGATACCTATAATTTTACTCATAATCAAAATCTCCTTTATATCTGTATTATCTGAATTTTTACGCTTTTTATTTTATAACGACGACCTGAGCGTAACGCAGGATTTTGCCGTTCAGTTCGTATCCCTTACGGAATACGCTTTTTATCGTTCCGCTTTCTTCCCCGTCTTCGGCTTCCACCTGATGAACGGCTTCGTGAAGATTGGGATCGAATTTTTCGCCGATCGGATCGACGACCTTGACGTTCAGATTCGCAAGCGTTTCGTAAAACTGTCTTATCATAATCTTAAGGCCGTCGGCTGTTTTCTCGTCTGCAACGCTTAAAAGCGCACGGTCGAGATTGTCGCCGATTACGAGAATCGACTTGATTACGTCGCCTTGCCCGTCGGCATACGCCTGCGCCCTTTCGTTCGCATGGCGTTTTTTGTAGTTTTCGAATTCGGCGGCGGATCTGTACCAACTTTGTTTATACTCTTCCGCCTTTTTCTCGCTCTCGGCAAGTTTTGCTTTGAGCGTTTCGGATTCGCTTTTCGG
>CAKQKN010000008.1 GCA_934249215.1 uncultured Clostridia bacterium | reverse complement strand
AGAGAGGGGGTACCGACATGAACCGACTTTTGATCGTTGACGGAAGCAACTTGCTTTTTCAGATGTTTTTCGGAATGCCCGCGCGGATAGTGAACGAGCGCGGAAAGGCGATTCACGGAACGCTCGGTTTTGTCGGTGCGCTCTTGAAAATCATGCGGAAAACCGAGCCTACTCACGTTGTTGCGCTGTTCGACGGCGAGCACGAAAACGAACGCTCCGCGCTCGATGCGGATTATAAGGCGAATAGAGTGGATTACAGTAAGGTCGGCGAGGACGAATCGCCGTTTTCTCAACTTCCCGACGTTTACGCCGCGCTCGACTATCTTGGAGTAAAACATACCGAAACGACGGTTTTCGAAACGGACGACGTGATTGCCGCCTATGCTTTGACTTACGGAAAAGACAACGAAATCGTCGTTTCGTCGTTCGACAGCGACTTTTTTCAGCTCGTGACGGAAAACGTTTCCGTTTTTCGCTATCGCGGCGACAAATCGGTCGTCTGCACTCCCGCATACGTAAAGGAAAAATTCGGCGTTCCTCCTTGCGTTTATGCCGATTTCAAATCGCTCGTCGGCGATCCGTCGGACAATATAAGGGGAGCGGAAAAGGTCGGCCCGAAAACCGCGGCGGCACTTCTTAACGAATTCGGCAGTCTGGAAAATCTGATTTCGAACGCCGAGTCTATAGCGAAGCCGTCCGTTCGGGGCTCGATCGTTTCGGGCGCCGAAAAACTCGCCACAAATTACAAAATCATAAAGCTCGACGGCTCCGCGCCGTTGCCGTTTAAACTCGACGAACTCGAATACGAGTTCCGAGGGCTCACCACGACCGAAGTTCTAAAAGCAATCGGTCTGAGATAGTATTTCCGTGTCCCGTTCTTCCTTCAAAAAGTACGATAATCGACCTATAGCTTGTCTTTTTACACCGTAAACTTTCCCCTTCGGGGGCGCGTATGCGACAGTTGCCTTTCTCTCTCGTCATCCCGAGCATTACGTTTTTGTTCGGCTCTCGGGGAATCTATGCGCGTTCCGCGCCGCACTCGAAACATTATCTATCCTTAAAGAGCGCGGGACATACGCACCTGGATGTTTCGACTGCGCTTCGCTCCGCTCAACATGACGAAAGAAAAAAAGTGTCATCCCGAGCCTTGCTTTCTTACTTGGCTTCCGAGGAATCTAGGCGCGTTCCGCGCCGCACTTGCGATTTTTTATCAAAACCGCAAATAATCGACCTACAGCCGCACTTTTTGCGAGCCGAATAACAAAAAAGAAAGACTGCACTTCACACGTGTCAGTCTTTTTTTGTCTAATTTTCATCCGACCGTTGTCGGCGTTCGTTTCATCGCCAGACGATGAGAGAAGTAAAGAACATAAGCGTCAGAAAAATCGTAACGCCAAAGAAGAAAACTACGTTCGATGTGACGAAGAGTTTCTTATTATCCGATGAGCGAAGCGCGGCAAAAGAAAGCAAAGCGGAAGCGACGGATAAGGCAATCGTTACGTATGCAAAAACGGGAACGCGTAAGTTACGGACAATATGGAATTGCAATTCAACTATATTGTCGAACATACTGTGAGCGTGTATGGAAGTGTTTAGATTACCGGCTGAATCGCGCCATGACGAACTTTGAACGAATATTTTCACGAACCACATTGGAATCGTAACGATTGAAACAACGATTTTGCTTATTCCGAAAAACTTTCTTTTCATTCGCACCATATCAATTTTTGTCGTTGTCGTCTTTGGCGTTGTCGGTCGGCTCCGACTCTTCCGTGTTTTCGAACTCTTGCGATTCGTCGGGCTCTTTTGTATTGGCGGACTTTTCCGCACCGTCCGATTCTGTCGTCCGGAAAAATATAGCTTTATAAACCTCGTTGGCTTCGTTGAAGAACTCGTATGGAACGTAAACGTTTCTGTCATCGCTCGATCTTAAGCGGAGCGAAAATCCGCAGGGAACCGAAAAGACGGGAATGCTGCGTGTTTTCAGTGCCTCTTCGAACATTGTCGCGTGCATATAATACAGTTTTACGAAGAAACATACGTCATCGGATTGAGCCTGCGGGAGCGGAAATTTTCCGCATTTTTTGCAAGTCGTTTCTTTGTTTAACAGTTTGCATTTTTCACAGTAATACATAACGCTGCCTCCGATTTATCACGATTTATTTTGAAACATTTTTTCCGCCTTGCGTTAAAATCTTCTTCCGGCATAATATCACAAAACGAAACGTTTGTCAATCCCTGTTTTTTGCGTGTTCAGTAACGTAAGGCGGTGGTTTTTTGCAACAGAAACGATAAAACTCGAGAAAATTACACCGGATAATAGCCGATAATCGACCTATAAGCGCGCTTTTTGCCATTTATAGGTTTTTTTAATTCGGCAACAAACAACAAAATTTTTCAATATGTATAAACGTAAAAGCAATCTGATGCGGAGTGCTTTTTCCGTTTTTTAGGCGAAAAAAGCGCTGAAAAAAAATGTCCGAATTTTTTTTCGAAAAGGTATTGACAAGCCAGAAAGTGTATGATATTATATTGGCAAAGGAATTATTTCGAAAATCGAAACAATTCGGAAATTCAATATTTTCGGAGTTTAAAAGCGGAGAGAGAAAGGTCGAATTTGCTTTGGCTCAATGGGATAAAAGAACGAATTCGTTTTTGCTTTTTGGGTTAGATTTATTTGTCTTTAAGCGCAAAAACTTGTGTTAAAACGTATATGGAACTTGTGTTTATTTGTATAACTAACTGAAAGGATGTGGCGAAAAAGGGCCGAAAACGGCTCAAATAATAAGGCGCCATAAAAAAATATATGAAGAAGGTATCGATTTTGATCTTGGCGGTCATAACGGCGCTCGCAACGCTGTTTGCCGCTTGCGTGAGTGACGATCCTGCAATCGAAAAAATTGAATTTCTTTCTGAAGTAAAGGATTTCAGCGTTTACGTTACGCAGGAAGTTACAGTGCCCGACGTCGAGTATACGAGCGGGGCGACTCTTGCAGTCGCCGTTACGGATCCGTCCGGTTCGGCAATCGCGGTAAACGAGAATCGTTTTACTCCCGCGTCGGTCGGCGAGTATCGTATCGTTTATACGATAACGCTCGACGAACTTTCCGACGAAAAAGTCGTCAAAGTGACGGTCGTGTCCAACGACATGTTGCCCGTTTTGACGGTCGGTAAGAACGAAGAAAGAGTTTTGCTCGGAACGGTCGTTACGCTTGCTTCGGCAACGGCAACCGACGCGCTCGGCAGTTCGATCGAAGTTAGTGTGGAAGTCAAAGATCCGGAAGGTAACGCCGTTGCGCTTACGGACGGAAAATTCACTCCCGCGCTAAAGGGCGTCTATACCGTCGTTTACACCGCAACGGATATTATGGGCAAAAAGGCTTCCGAAACGCATAGTATAACCGTTTATAAAAATCCCGATCCCGTGTGCGACGTTCCCGAAGAAGTCAAAAACAGTTTTGAAACGGAAGCGGAATGCTTTATCGACAAGCTGAACTCGGAAAATTCGAGATGCGCTTTCTCACGCAACGACACCGAAACGTTTGCGGACGGCGTACATAGCGGAGCATATTCGCTCAAAGCCGAAGTATCGGAGGAGGGAACGGTTAACTTTATGCCGCAGTCGATAGCGGGCGCGGAAGATTTCTCCGAAATCGGCACTCTTTCGTTCTGGGTTTACAATGCCGACGAAAAAGAACTCGGAATGAGTATTTACAAAATCATATGCAAGGACAATACCGTCGCCATGGCGGAATGTTACAAACTCGTTCCCGCGAAGTCCTGGCGCAAATTCTCCGTCAACCTTACCGAAACGGGCATTGCTCTCGGCAGTCTTGAAAAACTTTATTGCGTTCAGTTCTGGTTCGCTCGTTCCGTAACGGTGTATTTTGACGATATCGTATATGACGACAGAGCGGATTACGCAACGATAGGCGAGGTAACGAAATCGATCGATGCGAAGCCCGGCGACGTTATCGCGCTCGAAAATCCCGAGGTTTCCGATGGGGCGACGCTGACCGTCGAAGTGACCGACCCGAAAGGCGCGCTCGTAACGGTGAGCGACGGCAAATTCACCGTCGAGGACGAAGGCGAATATAAAATCGTTTACACCGCGGACAACGGCAAGCACAGCGCGTCGGCAACTACCGTAGTTGCCGTCACGCCCGACGTTCCCGAATCCAAAGGCGACGTGCCGGCAGACGTTAACAACAGTTTCGAAACGGAAGAAGAATGCGCGCTGTCCGCTCTCAACGCAGAAAACGGAAGTTGCGAATTTACCCGTAACGACACTTCGAAAAATTATGATGGAGTGCGCAGCGGCTCATACTCGCTTAAAGCAAACCTGAAATCCGGTTCGAATATCAATTTCATTCCCGAAGCGATAACCGGCGGTAAAGATTTTTCCAATATCGGAACTCTTTCGTTCTGGGTATACAATCCCAACGAAAAAGCGCTCGGCATGAGCATATTCAAACTGATTTGTTCGGACAATACCGTATATCAGCCCGAAACGTATAAATCCATCCCCGCGAAGAGTTGGTGGCAGTTCACCGTCAACGTAGGCGAATCGGGAGTTGCGGCGAGCAGTCTTTCGAAGATATGGGCGGTGCAGTTCTGGGTAGAGAGAGCGTCCGAGATTTATTTCGACGATATCATTTACACTCCGAAGTCCGCCGAACCCGTTTCCAAAGGCGACGTGCCGGCAGACGTTAACAACAGTTTCGAAACGGAAGAGGCGTGCGCGCTTTCCGCTCTCAACGCAGAAAACGGAAGTTGCGAATTTACCCGTAACAACACTTTGAAAAATGCCGACGGAGTGCGCAGCGGCGCATACTCGCTTAAAGCAAATCTTACTTCCGGCGACAAAATAAATTTTGTTCCCGAAGCGATAACCGGCGGTAAAGATTTTTCCAATATCGGAACTCTTTCGTTCTGGGTATATAATCCCGGCGATACACCGCTCGGCATGAGCATATTCAAGGTCATCTGCTCGGATAACAGCGTGGCGCAGCCAAACGTATACAAATCCATTCCTGCGAAAAGTTGGTGTCAGTTCACCGTCAACGTAGGCGAATCGGGAGTCGCGGCGAGCAGTCTTTCGAAGATCTGGGCGGTGCAGTTCTGGGTAGAGAGAGCCTCCGAGATTTATTTCGACGATATTTCGTACACTGCAAAAGCGCAATAAAAAATAGAAAATGCGGCATGGTAACTTTGCCATGCCGCGCAGAATAAACGATGCGGCTGACGCAAGACGATGCGTTCAAATCTTAACCCGCGTCATTTGAGGGAAAAAAATGCTCAAAAAGATTTTTTCGTTTGCAATTTGCGTCTGCATAGCCTTGTCGGCAAGTGCGTGCAAGAAGAATAACGTAATCGAAGAACAGTCCGATATACTTAAAATCGACTTGCTCGACGCGGGGTACGGAACGGAATTCTGTTATAAGCTCAAGGAAATTTTCGAGGCGGAACATCCCGGGAAAACGGTGGAAATCAAGTCGTCGCGCACAATGCAACTTACGGTCGAAAACAAGATTCTTGCGGGGCCCAAGAGAAACGACGTCGATTTGTTCATCACTTCTTACAGCGATTTCCGCGGGCTGGTCGACAAAGGCTCGAGAGCAGTCAAAGGTTACGACTGCTGCATCGAAGATCTGACCGATATATACGAAAGCACGGATGAAAACGGCGTCAAAATAAAAAACAAACTCGACGCCGAATTTACCGACTACGTTACTACGAAAGGTAAATATTACGCTATACCTTGGGCAAGCGGTCCTTGCGGGTTCATGTATAACAAAACTCTGTTCGACCATTACGGATGGAAAATACCCGAGACGGTTTCCGAACTCGAAGATTTCTGCAAGCAGGTAAACGCCGAGCGCAAAGCGGGTAAACACGATCTTTATCCCATCGTCTATCCCGGATATTCGGGTTCGTCGTATTGGAGTTATATTTACAACACGTGGACTTGCCAGTACGAAGGTCTTGAAAATTACAAGGCGTTCTGGCAGGGCGGACTGCTCAAAAGCGACGGAACTTACGATTACACCAACGGGTGGCAGGTTTATAAACAGCAGGGCAGACTGGAAAGTCTTAAAGCGTTGAAACGCATTCTCGGCAACTCCGAGTATATGATGCCCGCTTCGACGACCAAGGCGCACTCGGAAGCGCAAGCCGATATGCTTGTGGGAAGAGCGGCGATAGTTCCGAGCGGCGACGGGATCGAGCGCGAAATGTCGGGCACCGATTTCTATTGTCAGGGTATCGAAGGTCACCCCAAAACGGAAATCGGGTTCCTCAACACTCCGCTTCTCGACGTCGTTGCGAGCTGGGCGAAATATGAAGGTCAGACGGGTATCGACGACGAAACGGGGCTTGACAAAAGAGTGCTCTATCAGCGTTATCTCGACGCGGACAAATACGCTTATTCGCTCGGCTATCAGCATCTGGCGATTATGCCGTCTTATTCGAACGCGCGCGATCTCGCGCTGGATTTTCTCAAACTTCTCGTCAGCGACCGCGGCAGCGATATTATTCTCCAATATGCGGGAAGTCCTTCTCCGTTCAAGCAGAAATATACCGACGAAGAAGCCGAAAAACTTTCGCTCAACGAATTCCGCAAGGCGAAAATCGCTTTTGCGAGAACAGGTAAGTATATAACTTATTACGAAACTTCGCCCATAAGATACAAAGCCGGTGCGGCGAATTATATGGTAAATATACCCGAAGACGTCATTCCGGAAGGAAATATCACTCCCGAACAGATATATAATGCGGAAGCGGAAAACGCTCAGGCTATGTGGTCGAGCTGGCTTATGTCTGCGGGTCTCGTTCGGTTAAACTGATTTGAAATGGAATCTAAAAATACGTTCAGCCTGATTTTTATAAGAATATCGCAGGTCTTGCTGGTTCCCGTATACGTTGTGATATGGGGACTGGGCAAGATCGTTGACGGCGTCGTTTTCGTCGTCGAAAAGTGCGCTTACGGAATAAATCGGTTTTTCAGGACGATTTTTTCCGCGGTCGGGAGATTTTTTCGGTTCTTGTTCGCGAAGAATAAAGCCGACACGACGAAAAAGAACGAAAGCGACAAAAAAAGATCGGCGGCTTCCGAGATTTTTCTGAAAATAATCGGTGCCGTTCTGTTCGTCGCGTTTCTGCCGATGCTCGCCGTGATAGGCGTGCTTTCGGGCGTTTATTCCTTGTTTTATCTCATAGGCTACGGAATAAAACGGTTATTTTCCGCAAAGTTCGGACGTCATCGTGCCGCAAAACGCGAAAGGAAAGAAAAAGACAAGACGGAAAGCGCGTTTATGCGCTCGGTGAAAGACTTTTTTTACGGCATAAAGATAACCGTTTCCGGTTATCTTACGCGGTATATATTCGTTTTCTCCGAAAAGCATCGCGAAAACATAGCGGCAAGGCGTAAAAAGGAATTGCGATTCGTATTTCTGATGCTGCTTTTTCCTTTGGCTCAGTTCGCGCTCTTCTGGGTTTACGTCAATTATCAGTCTATACTTATGGCGTTCAAACTCGAGCAAAACGGCGAGGTGTTTTACACGCTGGAGAACTTCAGACGATTTTTCGTCGAACTGAAAGCGTCTACGGGCATTATGGGCAAACTTATCAAAAATTCCGTTTCTTTTTTTCCCGTAAGCGTTTTCGTAACGTTGCCGCTCAGTTTCGTTTTTTCTTATTTTCTATATAAAAGAGTGCCGGGGTCGCCCGTGTTCAGAGTTATTTTTTATCTGCCGTCGATAATATCCGCGGTTTCGCTGACGATGTTGTTCAGATATATAGTTTCTCCGACCGGACCGCTGTCCGTGCTCGAAAAAGCGCTTAACATCACGCCGATCGACTTTCTCGGATCTTCAAAATACGCGATGAAAACCATTTTGTTTTACACCGTGTGGTCGGGCTTCGGCTATAATATCGTGCTTTTGTCGTCGTCGATGGGGCGAATTCCGAAAGAACTTTTCGAGTCGGCGAAAATCGACGGGGCGGGAACTTTCCGCGAAATGGTGAACATAGTCTTGCCTTTGTCCTACGGAACGATTTCCACGCTCATAACCTTGTCGGTCGCGAATCTGTTTACCGTCATCGGACCCGTAATTTTGCTTACGAGCGGACAAAACGACACCAACACAATCGCGTCATTCATCTATTACAAAGTAAAGGGCGGCAGCGAAAACGCGCTGTCGTATGCGTCTGCGGTCGGGCTCGTGTTCACCGCGGTCGGAATGCCGATAGTGCTTATAGTGCGGAAAGTGCTTTCGTCGCTGGCGGAAAACATCGAGTTTTAAGGGGGTGGTAAGGTATGATAAAACAACCGTATAAAACGAAAATGCTTTACGGGGCTATATCGATATTCTTCCTGATATACTCGCTGACCGTGTTGTTTCCTTTTCTCTGGGCGTTTTTGTGCGCGATGAAAACAAAGGACGAATATCTCAACGACGCTTTATCGTTCCCGCAGATTTTTTCTCTCGCGAACTTCGCAAAGGCGTTTCAAAGTTTTAAAGTGTACGATTCAAACTTCATAGACATGTTCTTGACGAGTCTGGTGTTCACTTTTTTCGGAACGCTCATGTCCGTCGTTTCGTCGTATATAACGGCGTACGTCATTGCAAAATATAAATTTGCGATGCAAAAATTTCTTTACGGGCTTGCGATTTTTATTATGATTATTCCTATCGTCGGCTCGATGCCCGCAATGTATCGGCTTGTGACCGATCTCGGAATGAAAGACGATCCCGTGGCGATATCGCTGCTGTATGCGGGCGGATTCGGAATGAATTTCATAATTCTGCACGGATTCGTCGGCGGAATATCTTGGAGTTACGCCGAGGCGGGGCTTGTCGACGGCGCAACCGATTTTCAGATTTTCATTCACATAATGACGCCGCAGGCGAAGCCTGCGCTCGTTGCCGTTGCTATAACGACGGCGATAAGTTTGTGGAACGATTATCTGACTCCTTTTCTCTATCTCGAAAATACGCCCACGCTCGCTTACGGAATATATTATTTCGAAAAAGACATTCAGTTCACTTACGACTATCCCGTTCTTTTTGCGGGGATTTTGTTAAGCGCGATACCCGTTTTCGTGATATTCACTATGTTTCAGAAAACTATAATGGAAAATACCGTCGCAGGCGGACTTAAAGGGTGAAAAATGAAGAAAAAAATTTTTAAGATCGTTTCAGGCATAGTTGCCGTGGCGTTGATCGTTTCAGTCGTCGGAATGCTTGCTTATTGCAAAAAAGACGACAAAAAGAACGAAATAACGGTTTATTCGGCGCCTAACAGCGTAAAAATTCGTCGTGACGAAGATTACGCGAACAAAGGCAAAGCGGAATTGTCGTTCAAAATGGCAAAGAACGAAACGGAAGGAGCTCAGATCATATTCGTGCCTTATAAGGATTCCGAATACAACGCCATAATCGAAAAAGACCTCGTTTCCGCAAAAGGAAACAGAATTTACAAAGAAAACGTCGACGTTTACGCTCAACATTACGTGAACGTACAGGTCGCAACGACTTCTTTCCCTCTCGGATATTATCCGGATGCGCTCGTCCCGATGAGAAATTATCTCGAAAAGCGGGACAACAGAGTGAAAGCGGGCGACAATCAAGGCATTTACGTTACGGTAAAAACCAATGCGCAGACTCCCGCAGACATTTATAAGGGGAACATGCTGCTCGTCGTGAACGACGAGGTCATAAACGTTCCCGTAACCGTCGAAGTTTGGGATTTCGAAGTGCCGGTCGAAAGACATGCCAAAACCGCGTTCGCCATCTGGGAAAGCCAGGTTTTTCCCGAAGAACTCGACAACTCGGAAGAAATGCTCAAAAAATATTACGAGTTTTTCGTCGAGCGCAGGGTTACGCCGAGCTATCTGCCCACGTATGCGTCCGGTAATATGGAAACTTACGTCGAACTCGTCAAAGAATATACTATGCGCAAAGATATTCCTTGTTTCAGATTGTATTATACGACGCAGTGGAGCGACGAAGTGGACGGCTGGGTTCTCGACCTCACTTATTTCGAAAACACTCTTCGCGCGCTCATCGAAAGCAGTACGGCGGAACTCAATCTTATGGAAAAACCGTATATGTATTGCTCCGCGGTCGACGAGCCCAACTCTTCGGCGGCGTTCAAGCGCGTCAAATACGTCAACGACGGCATTTACGAAGTGATAAACAAACTTGCGTCGGAATACTCCTCGACGGGATTTTTCGACGATAAGCCGGAAGTACTGGAAAGCCTTGTCAATTTCGAACACGTCGTAACCACTTATTACAGGGAAAACATAGCCGATTACGTCGATACGTGGTGCCCTTACGTGAGCAAATATCACAGCGAGGAATATTTCTCGAACATGCTCGAACAGACGGAAAAAGGGCACGGCGCATGGTGGTACACTTGCATGTCTCCAAAATATCCGCAACCGAGTTACCATGTGGACGACAATCTGATCTCTTCCCGCGCGATGTCCTGGATGCAGATGAAATACGAAATCGAGGGAAACCTTTACTGGTCCACGACGATTTACAAAAAATATTCCAACGGTTCGTACATAGCGCGTGACGTATGGAACGACCCGCTGTCCTTTGCTGCGCGCGACGGAGCGAACGGCGACGGCTTCCTCGTCTATCCGGGGAGAAAGTACGGCGTTGACGGACCTATCAGTTCGGTGAGGCTCGAAAGCATCAGGGAAGGTATGGAAGATTACGAATATCTTTACGTGCTTGACGGACTTTTGCGCGAAAGGGGCGAAACGCTCGGGCTCGATATCGGGGTGAACGATTACGTCGGTCAGCTTTATGAAATGCTGTTCAGCGGAACGATAGCGAACACCGACGTAAGCAATATGGATTTTGCGAGAGAAGAAGTCGCTAAACTCATTCTCGCGCTTAAAAATCCCGACTATCCGATCTCCGTTCTCAACGGAATAAACGCCGCTAAAGGCATTGCGACGGTTTCGGTTTACGCAAGCGAGAATCAGATCGAAGTAGACGGCGCAAAACTTACGTCGGGCGTTAAATCGGGCGACGGATATAAATTCACCGTAAGAGTTCCCGTTTCGGACGCGTTAAACTACGTTACCGTAAAGACTTCAAAAGGCGAATTCAAGAGGTTTATAGCGACGAAAGTCACGTCGCTTTGCGGCTTCGAAACGAGTGAAGAAATAAGTTCGATCGCGGCGACGAAGTTCGGCTCGGCAGTCGATACGGAAACGACGCTTAACACGAACGGAAGATTTATAAGAAGCGGAAAATCCTCGCTTAAAGTAAAGGTTACGCCCGCAGGCAACGCGTCCTATCTCCGAAAGATCAGCATTCCCGTTTCGTCCGCGGATTTATCGTCGGTAAGAAGCGTCAAGCTGTCGGTATACGGCGGCGCGGCGATCAATCTGTCGATGACGCTCAGCGTGACCGACGTGAACGGACTGACTTACAATATCGGCAACTTCTACGTCAAAGGGGGGCAGTGGAGCGACGTCTGTCTGGGCATAATAGGCTCGGGAATGATAGATCTTACGAAAATCAGATCGGTGGATATCTGCTTCCCCGATATCAGAAAGGATACCGGATATACCGAACCGTTCGACTTATATTTCGATAATCTGTTTGTCGAAAGCGTTTATTAAGGAGGGAAAACGATATGACGAAAACAGCCAGAGTTTTGTCCTTGATTATGGCAGTTACGGCGATATTTCTGACGCTTTCGGTCGGTTGCAGGAAAAATACCGAAGAAAAGCCGCAGAAAGACTATTATAACTATCCGCCGATGCAGGAAGAAATGCCGGAAGTGGACGATCACGGTCCGCTCGAATTCTTCTCGTTCGACACCGAAAAATTGCTTACGCAGCTCAGTTATCGCGACGTGGCGGGGAAAGCAAGCGTTATGTACAGCAAAGAAGAGGGCAGAAGATTCAGCCGCTTCCACATTTACGGAATGCCCGCGTTCTCTTCGGGCGTGTGGCCGGCAATCTCGATAGCGGGCTATGCCGACGACGACTATTTCGCGCCTTACCGCGATTGTTCGGAATATGACGGAGTGACGTTCGACATTCGCAACACGAGCGATCGCGGCGTGACGGTGTACGTTCTTATGCAGGATTACGAATACGTAAGGCTCGATCCCGTGTTCTCCGTCGCGCTCGTGAAAAATTCCGACTGGACGAGGGTGAAAGTTACTTTCAACGTTCCCGAGGGGAGCGATTGCAAGTTCAACAAAGCGAATATGGGGCAGATCCAGATATGGGTTCACAATCTCAAACCGGGAGAAAGTCCCATTATACTCGATATGGACAGAATGTCGTTTTATAAGGAGGAAACGAAATGATGAAGAAAGCAGTTTGTGCGTTCATTGCCGCCGCAATTATGGTTTGTCAGATTCCTTCGCTTAAAAGCGCTTCAGTTCTAAATAACGAAAAAGCGCCGGTAATCTATGCGGAGGACGTAACGCTTAACGTGACCGACCGCGTTATAAAGTTGCCCGAAGTATACGTATATGACGAAACCGACGTGGGCTTGACGCCCGAGATTTCCGTAACCCGGAACGATTCTGAATACGCGGTTTACGGCGGGCGTTTCATTGCCGACGAAGAGGGCGAGTATTCCGTTACTTATTCGGTAACGAATTCGTCGGGCGTGTCTGCCGAAAAGACCGTCACGCTCGATATCGTAGACGACAAAGAGCCGATTATCGAGGCTTATTCGGATGCTTTCGTTTTCTTGCAGAACGAAACCAGCAAGCTTCCCGTCAGCATTAAAGACTTCTATCCCGTCGACGTAAAAGCTTATATTGTTGACGGCGAGCAAAAGACTTTGCTTGAAGATACTTTCGTCTTCAAGAAAGCGTTAAAGAATGCGAAAGTCGAAGTTACGGCGACCGAAAAACTCGAAAACGGTTTATCGACTACCCGCGTTTTCGATGTAAGCGTCGTCAACAAAGGCTTTATTTACGGATTCGACGATATCGGCATGACCGGGGCGATATACTGGAGCAAAGCGCAGGCGGGGCAGGATACCGATCCTGAAAAGTATCAGGTTCCCGCCGTCGAACAGAATACCGACGAAACCTACGTTCACGATACCGACGGCAAATCGTTCAAGGTCACGATCAAAGGTAAACCCGGTATGAACAGACACAATTCATGGCCGAGAATCGACAGTTCCGGACTTAATACATATAACGCTAAAAATTACGACTATATCGTGGCATGGATATATAACGACAGCCCCGATTACGAAATTTTGAGCATATACATGCTTCTCGACATGTCGAATTCGACCGCCGTAAACGTTCAGGCGAAGCGCGGCGAATGGACGAAAATCAGTCTGCCGCTCGACAATTATAACGGCAAAACCGGCAATAAAACCATAAACAACGTGCAGTTCTTCGTAAACGGGTTTGAAACCGGCACCATCGTTTATTACGTAGACGATCTGTATTTTGAGTGAAATCCTCGTTTTTGTCGGTTTACGTTTTACATAACGGCGCAAAAATGCTATTATAGTTAAAAATGACAAACAAAGAGGGGATATTATGCCGAGAGGTAGAAAGCAATCCAACAGAAGGAATTTCAACCAGTCCATCATAGTAGATATGATCAGGAAGCGCAGTCGTTCGTGCAACGAAATCGCCAAAGAACTCAAAATGAGCAATTCGACTGTCGAATATATCGTTGACGAACTTGCTGCTATCGGCATACTCGAAAAGGACGAAACATCGTTCAAAAAAAGCGTAGGCAGATGCCCTATATATTACAGATTAAACAAAAATTTCGGGATGGTCGTTGCGGTAGACCTTGTAAATTCAAGGTTTACCGTGTGCGACGCCTGCAATAACGTGCTTTGCGAAAAGACGTTCGAAAGCGGCGGCTCGTTTCTGATGGGGCACGGCTATAAACGAAAGGATATCGACGCGATCGTCAAGCTCGTGAGGGATACGATTGCCGATCCGCGTTTTAACGATCTGCCTTTGCAGTCCATAGTCGTTGCAACTTTCGGTAAAGTGGAAATAGAAACGGGTAAGTTTACCATCGTTACGAGCGTCGATCCGAGCATCAATCTGAAACAGGTTTTTTCCGACGAGTTCAACGTCGCAGTTGAGGTTTATAACGACATCGACCTTTCCGCCATTGCCGAAAGCGAGTGCGGAAAACTTAAAAACGAAACTTCGAACGCGCTGTATTTTTGCATCAACGAAGGTTGCGCAAACACTCTTTTCATAAACGAAAAGATCGTTCACGGCGCGCACTATCTGAGCGGCGAAATCGGTTATTTGATAGAATATTCCGATTTTTTGAAAGAGTATTTGTCGCTCAACAGACTAGTTACCTATCACAGTATTTTCAATAACGCCATTAAATATTCCGCCGAGCACGGGGTAAAAACGTCGCTTAACGAAAACGGAAACGTGGGCGACGTCGTATCGTCGTTTTTCGCGGGCGACGAGCTTTGCAGATCTCTCGTACTGGACGCGGCTCGGTGTGTCGGGCGCGCCGTTTCGGGACTTATCAACGTTCTTGATTGCGGAACGGTCGTTCTGTCGGGGAACGTACTTGCCTTCGGTGAGGAGTATCTTTCGGCGATAGAGAAAGAATTATACGGGCATTTGAGCCACAGTAATTCTTGCAAACTGCTCTATTCCGACCTTTCCGACAGCGCGCTCACGGGAGCGAGAATCGTTGCGTGCAATCTGGCGGTTAAATCTCATTTAAGAAAAATTCAATGAAAAAATTTTTGATTTGTCTGATTATGTTCACCCTCGTTTTCTGTGGTTGCGTAAATAATCCCGGCGGCGGAACTTCCGCTTCCGATCAACCGCAAAGTTCCGGGATAGAAAAGCCCGAGGAACAAGAAACGATCTCGATCGGCGCCGAAAAATATATTTTGGGCGTCGGAACGAGCAAACAAATGGAAATCGATCTCGAAAATGCGGAAGATCCCGTATTTTCGTCCGATAACGAAAGCGTCGCGTCCGTTTCGCCGAGCGGCGTGATTACGGGAGTTGCGCCGGGCTCTGCAAAAATAACGGTGAGCGCGCAGTCGACGCTCGAAGCGGGGAAGAAAATAAGCGCGGAAGCGGCTGTGTCCGTCAATCCCGCGGGGTACGACGCGCTTCTGGGCGACGAAGCGGGTATAAAGTGGCTCGGGCGAACGTTTTATCATAAGAACGCAGTCAACTGCTATAACACCGCAAGCGGCTTCGAAATAGCGTTTTACGGCACGAGAGTAACGGCGCGGATAATCGCCGCGGGCGATCTCACGCCGAGAATCGCCGTCATGATCGACGGTAAAAAGGCAAAATCGGCGCAGATTCTGGAACTTACGAAAGTAAAAGAAGAAAAAGAATACGTTCTTGCGGATAATCTGAAAGAGGGCGAACACGTTCTTCGCGTTTGCAAGATAACCGAGCCTTACACCACGTCGATGGGCATAAAATCGATTATGACGGATGGTTATCTGCTCGAACCCGAGGACAAAGAGTTAAAAATCGAAGTGTACGGCGATTCGATAACGACGGGGCATAAGAATATGCGGACGACGGCTTCCGAACCCGCCGACTCGACCGACAATATCCAGAACGGTTGCTTAACCTACGCGTATCTGACGAGCGAGGCGCTCGACGCCGATATAAATTTCATGGCGCGGGTCGGCATCGGTCTGTATTCCGCTTGGGGAAGACCGTTCGTGCTGAAAGATAACTGGAAAAAGACGTATCTTTCCGAAAACGATTTTCTTTATAACGGAATTAACCCGGAATGGGATTTCAAAAAATACAAACCCGACGCGGTAATCGTCAATATCGGGACGAACGACGTGTGGTACGACTGGAATATCGATACCTACGAGGACGAGCTGAAAAAATTCATCGACGGTCTGTTCGAAGTTTACGGCGAAAATACGACGATCGTAATAGCCGGCGGCATGATGACTTCCGATAACCTTCCGGTGGCTTCCGCCGTGGCGAAAAAGTACGCGAGCGGCAGGGTCGGCGTAATAGAACTTGAACGTTCCGCGGCAAACCATCCTCGCGTGCGAGAAAACGAAGATTCAGCCGAACTTCTGACCGACTATCTCAGACGAATCATAAAGAAATAAGCGGAGTATAAAGAAAATCGCCGCGATCGCGGCGGCTCCTTTTGCGTCCGCAACATCAAGGAAAATCACGAATGCATAAAGAAAATAAAGGCAAACTCGCCGTCGAAAAACAAAACGCGGTCGGCATGACTTTCTTGTCGAGATTGACGAAAAAACTTCCGTATGAGAAATTGCAAGGGGAGGGTGTTTCCCGCTTGCTTGCTTACGGCGACGAAACTTCGTTTATTCTCGACGTCACGTCGGAACAAATATTCATTGACGGGAAATTGAAACTTTCATGTAGCGACAAATCGCTTTCCGTCGAGGTTTATCGGATAGCGTACGTGCCGTCCGTTCAGGCCGCGCGCGACGACCACGACGATTACGTGATAAGCGACAAAGCGGGGCTTTATCCCGATCGGCTCGAAAAACTCGATTTAAACGTGGTAAGGATAATTCCGCATATTCACAATCAGTTTTTTATTACGATAAAAGGTTTTAATGCGATCGAAAAAAGACAATACGGGTTTAGTTCGACTTTTTTAAATGCAGGCAAAAAGATGGGCTATAGGTCGATTATCGTCGATTACGTGCCCGTTTCGCTTCCGAAAAGCGAAATGCTTTATACGAACTGGCTTCACTGCGACAGTATTGCTGCGGCTCATAACGTAAAGCCTTTCGGCAAGAGTTTTTACAAAATTTTGAAGTCGTATCTTAATCTCGCCGTAAAAAGCGGAATGAACATTCTTCTCGTTCCGCTCATCACTCCGCCGCTCGACACTTATTACAAAGGTTATCGTAAAGACGTTCAGCTTGCCGATATATCGTATCGCGACGGAATATATTTCTTCGATTTCGACAGGTTGGGGCGTTTTATCGATTTCGCCGTCGAATGCGGCATAAACACGTTCGAGTTTCCGCCGTTTTTTTCGCAGTGGGACGCAAACTACGCGGCTCCAGTGACGATAACCGAAAACGGGCGCAAAAAAAGGGTGTTCGGTTGGAAAACAAAATCCGACGATCGGGAATATTTGTCTTTTTTGAGCGGCATGTTGTCGGTGCTTCGCGAGTATCTTGTCAAACGCAATCTGCTCGAAAAATGTTATTTCCATATCTGCGACGAAGCGCACGATAAGAACGGATTATATGATAAATTCCGCGCGGTCGTAACCGATAATCTCAAGGGCGGAAAATTTCTCGATACTTCGATAAAATACGCGCCGTCGGAAAATTCCGAAATCTGTGACGTTCTTTCGATTTCGGAAGCGGACAAAGCCATCGAAGCGGGGCATTGCCCATCTGCCGTGTACTATTGCTGGGTCGATTATAAGAATTACGTTTCAAACAGGTTTTTCTCTATGCCTCTTTCGCGCACGGCGGTCATCTGGCTTCAGCTCTATCTGAACGACTGCAAACTGTTGCTCCACTGGGGTTTTAACTTTTATCAGGATTTTTTGTCGCACTATTATCTCGATCCGAACGGCGTAACCGACCTCGGCGGCGTTTTTCCGAGCGGCGACGCTTTCATCGTGTATCCCGACGTTCCGAACCATTCTGCCGTTTCGAGTCTGCGGCTCGAAGCGATCGGTTACGGTCATAAACTTTACAGACTTTTGTTAAGTTTTGAAAAGGCTTTCGGAAAAGAGAGCGCAAAGGAAGTTTTAAGGGAATTCGGAATGAACGGATACGAGCGTTATCCACACGACGACAACTGGCTTTTTTCGCTGGAAAGTCGGCTTATAAGTCAATTATCGGAGGCTTAAGATGAATCTTTACTGGGCAAAAGAATGTGTTTTCGAAACCAATTGCGAATTGCTTTTCGTCAAAGAATTCGACCTAGTCGGCAACGTGGAACTTGTCGTCACGGCATCGTCGTCCGCCCGTTTGTTCGTCAACGGTCAGCCCGTCTGGTTCGGTCCGAAAAGGGGCGCGGAAGGGTATGCCGTCGTTTCGCGCGTTTCCGTTCGGGCGGAAGGCAAACTCGTCGTTTGTCTTGACGCGATGAATTACGGAATAAATTCTTATCAATATGCGACGCAGACGCCGTTCGTCGGGCTCGACGTCTTTTCGGACGGGGAAATTATTGCCAACGTGGCTTCTTTTGCGTGCCACCGCTTCGACGAACGGGTGAAAAAGGTCGAACGATACAGTTGTCAAAGAAATTTTATCGAATATTACGATTTCAGGGTAAATCCGCAAGAACGTTATTCGGGGCGTTTCGACAACGGGCAACTCGCGCTTTCGCCGGTTTACGGAATAACCGTTATCGAGTCGGAGGGCTGTGAGCCTTCGCTTGAAAATATAGCTATTGATAATCTTGCCGACAAGGGCGATTTGTTCGTGAAAGAAAAATATTTCGACGAGATAATTCCGCCTTACGCGCGCGTTTGCGACACCTGCCTCGGATATACCGATTCCGAACTCGAATGCCGCGTTTCGTCGGAGGCTTCCCGCCTCGGTTTTTCTTCGCGAAAAGGCGGAGAGCGCGGTTTAATCGATAACGGCTATGAAACGTATATCCTCGCGGAGGAAAAAACGGGTTGGTTTTCGTTCTGCGCCGAAGCGACCGAAAACGCCGAATTGTTTTTCATTTTCGACGAAATAAGCCCCTCGAAAGAGGAACTTGAAAAAATCGAGGGCGGATTGTCGTTCTTTAACGAAAACGATAAATATCCGATTGCGTTTAACCGTCTGACCGCGGTAAACGTCGTGAAGTTCAGGTTCGAGAAGGGCGGGAAATACCGCGTCTGCACGATGGAACCGTACACTTTTAAATATCTGAAAATCGCTTGCTCTTCGCGGGTAAAAATCGGCGACCTCTCGCTTATTCTGAGCGAAAGACCGAAGAATGACGCGTTCGATCTTAAATGTTCGGACGAGGGATTCGGAAAGGTCGTTCGTGCCGCCGTTAATACTTTCAATCAGAACGCGATCGATATTTTTATGGACTGCCCCTCGCGAGAGCGGGCGGGCTGGCTTTGCGACAGTTTTTTCCTCGCTCGTTCCGAAAAACTTCTGACGGGTTCGGCTAAAACGGAAAACGCCTATCTGACGAACTATCTGATCGCTCCGCCGACCGCGCATTTGCCCGAAGAAATGTTCCCGATGTGTTATCCGTCAACCTTTCTCGGCGGCAATTATATACCGAACTGGGCACTTTGGCTGATTATTCAGCTTTACGACGGAGAAAGAAGCGGGCGCAACAAACTTGCCGCGGCGTTCAAGGAAAAGGTAATCGCGCTTCTCAAGTTCTTCGAGCGTTATCTCAACGAATACGGCTTGCTCGAATCGCTCGATAAGTGGATTTTTATCGAATGGAGCGACAGCAATTGGTTTGTCCGCGATCTGAATTTCCCGACGAATATGCTATACGCGGCGGCACTCGAAGCTGCGGGTAAGGCGTATGGGATTGAAGAATATGTAAAACAAGCCGAAGAAGTCAGAAATACGATTTATAAACTTGCATACAACGGCACTTTCTTCGTTGACCATGCCATGCGAGAAAACAGCAAACTCGTCGTCAAACCCGACGTGACGGAAACCTGTCAATACTACGCCTTGTTCTTTATGAAAGACCTGTGCGCGGGGATCGACGGCTATAAGTCGCGCGTGATCTCTTCTTTCGGAACGCGCCGCAATCCCGAATACGATTACGTTCATCCGTCCAACGCGTTCATAGGCAACTTTTTACGCCTTGAAATCCTGCGCGCGGACGGCGAGGCGAGACTTTTATACGATGAGTGCATAAATAAGTTTTTACATATGGCGAACCGCACCGGGACGCTGTGGGAGAACATGACCGCGTGCGCAAGTTGCAACCACGGTTTTGCTTCTTACGTCGTCTGGTATGCCGTCGGCGCGACTACGGGACTTTACGAAATAGACGAAATCTCGAAAAAAATCGTCTTTAACGATTTCTATTGTCCTTTCGACCTCGAACTTACCGTTCCGCTCGGCTTTGGCAAAATGTATATTTCCGTTCATAGCGGTAAAAGAAGGGTGGCGGCAGACGGCTACGAGATTATCGCGAATAGATGACGACGGGTAAAACGCAAACAAAAGATAAACTGCGGCAAAACGACATTTTTCCACTGTTTTACCGCATAAGAAAAACACACGCGGCGGGTTGAATGCTTCTGCGTGTGTTTTTTGTTTGTCAAAGTCTTATTTTTCAATATCTGCTGTCTGTTCGGGGCGGGATTTCAGCCGATTTTTTCGATTTCGACATTATTGAAAAATTCGGTCATAAAATCGGGATGCACGCAGCCGATATATTCGAAACTATCGAAAGAGAGGTCGGTCTTGAAAATGACGGGGCAAGTCAGATTGCAAACAGTGCCGAAAAGCGACGTTTCTGTTACGAATCCGACGAACAAATCTTCTCCGTTCGTAAAGAAATGACCTTTTATATCGTTTTCGTGGCCTTCGCCCAAAATCCGATTTATTTCTTGCAGTTCGGGACTGACCGCCAATACGTCGGAATAGTCAAATGACTCTATCGCCGAATACCCGTTATCGTTAATACCGACAATTCGATTGCTGTTTTCATCCCATATGGTACTGCTGTCCGAACCGTTGCTGATCTTATATGTTTCGCCGTCACAAACAAACGCGTCGGGATTTTTATAATTTTCTAACGGGGTTCCGATTGATTCAAGGAGTTTTTCTTGACTATCGACTTGTGTTAATTTTCCGTCTGCGCGATCCAGCGTAAAAAAATCGTGCTTTATAATTATGTTGCCGTTTTCATTTTTTTTCTTATAATCCGTATCTTCTGCGGCCAAACCGAAATATGTTTGCGACAGTGCATAAAGATACATTTTTTCATATTTATTTTGCAGATAATGAATTTCGACAGCATAATTGTCGAGCGAAATCGTTCCTACAGCCCAATAATTATTTGAATTGTTTATTCCCAAAACTCTGCTTTCGCTCCGGTAACGATAGGAAAATGCGATACGGTTGTCAAACCTCGTGAATCCGGCGGAGCGGTCGTTCTTTATTTTGCGCCCGTCGGTCGATATTTTTTCCCTTATAATATCTATAAAGTCGATTTGTTTTGTCGCAAAAATTCTGCTCCGATTCGTCGTTATCGCATAGTCGGAACTTTTTTCAATTTTATTTATATTTTCATATATTCGCTTTCTTTCTTTTGTCCGAGTGCATGACGAAAGAGAAAACAAAACGGCGAAAATAAGAGTTATCGATATTATTTTTGAAACCATGCCTATCGAATTTTTCACTGAACAGCCCTCCTTTTAAACGTTATCTCGTTTTTGAAATTCGGTTGCGTTAAAATCGGATTTACCCGTCCGACAGTAACAGTATATCATATTTTTTTGATTTTTTCAACTGTTCCTCGTAAGAAACAGCCGCACCGGGCTGTTTTTCCGCCCCATGGGCGTCGCTTTTTTCAAATCCCCATTCATAAACTTACAACAAAAAATCTCAAGCAGCTTTCAGCCACTTGAGATTTTTGGCGGGAGCGGCGGGAGTTTATACGAACACAAATTTTTATTGTAGGCAGTCTTTTTTCGAGACTGCCTTTGCACTTTTTGTATTATTTCTTGCGTAACTATATACTTCGTATAGTTTTCGGTAAAGTTATTTGTTATCGTTACGTTGTCGTTATCGAGTATCACTTCTCTCACAAACGCTTTCACTATCGGTTTCCGCACGGGCATTTCTTGTACGTCGCCGCATATAGTCGAGTTCAAATACTTTTCAACGCTTTCGGGTGAAAGATATGTATAATTGCGTTGTTTCTCTTGTCCGATATCAAAGTCAAGTCCCGCGATCCGTGCTTCGTTTTTTTTTCAAACAAATTTTTGTCTGTTCGGTGACGATACCTTGTTCAAGCGCGGATATAAGATTCTGAGTTGCTTTCAAAGCGTTTTGCCGTTGTGATTCAAGGCTTTTGATAACCGTGTTGTTTCGGCTTGTTTCTTCGTGCATTTTGCAAAGCGTTTCGGCAACGTATCTGATAATGCCTTCGTCGGCAAGCAAAGCCCACGTCGAATTTATAACTATATCTTCAAGCCATTGCTTATCCACCGACTTCAATTTGTACCGGTGTTGTTTGCGCCGTTTTGCAAGGCACGAATAGTAAATTCGTCCGAGCCTGCTTATTCTACTCTTTTTAAGGAAAGCCCGATATTTCCGCTCGGTGCGACGGATTATCGGGTTTTTCTTTACCTCGTCGGTGATTTTTTCGTTATTCGATTTACAGCGGCGCGAAACTGTGATAAAATAAGTCCTCGTACGGAGGTTGGCTATGAACACCGAAAACAATGAAAGAAAAGTCGGAATCTTATTACATGTTTCATCGTTGCCGGGGCGTTACGGAATAGGTACGCTCGGTAAAAGCGCGTATGATTTCGTCGATATATTAAGCGCCCGAAGAATCGGATATTGGCAGGTTTTGCCGCTCGTTCGGACGTCGTTCGGCGACTCGCCGTATCAGTCGGTTTACGGCGGTTCGGGCAATCCGTATTTCATCGATCCCGATATTCTCTGCGAAAAGGGTTTGCTTACGCGCGAAGAGGCGGAAGAGTGCGTTTTTGACGGAAAAACGGTAGATTACGCTTGGCTTTATAACACTCGTTACGCTTTGCTTAAAAAGGCGTTTTCGCGGTTCGACGTGAACACGCCGCGGTTTAAAAAATTCGTCCGTTCGGCGAAATTCGAAAGTTACGCGCTGTTTTGCGCGATAAAGGAGAAATATAACGGCGCGTCGTTCGACGTGTGGGACGACGAGTTGAAATTCGCCGATAAAAAAGCGCTCGAAAAGTTCAAGCGCGAGAACATGGACGAGTATCTTTTCGAACTATTTCTTCAATACGAATTTTTCGACGAGTGGCTCAAGCTTAAAAAATACGCGAACGGGAAATCGGTCGGAATCATCGGCGACATTCCGCTTTACGTGGCGTATGACAGCGCGGACGTGTGGGGAAACCCCGAGCTTTTCAAACTCGACGAAAATCTGAAGCCGAAGAAGGTGGCGGGCGTTCCGCCGGACTATTTTTCCGCGACCGGGCAGTTGTGGGGCAATCCCGTTTACGACTGGAAAAAGCATAAAGAAAGCAATTTCGAGTGGTGGACGGACAGATTTAACCGTGCTTTCGAACTATACGACGTCGTCAGAGTGGATCATTTCCGCGGTTTCGACCGCTATTACGAAATTCCCGCCGGCGAAAAAACGGCGATAAACGGGAAGTGGGTAAACGGTCCGAAATACGCGTTGTTTAAAAAGCTTAAGGAAGAGAAGGGAAACGCGGATATTATCGCCGAGGATCTCGGAACGATAGACGAGGGTGTGCATGCGCTTATGAAAAAAACGGGATTCCCCGGTATGAAAGTGCTTGAATTCGCTTTTGACGGAAACCCGAACAATCCGTATCTTCCCGAAAATATCGGATATAATTCGGTGAGTTACACCGGCACGCACGACAACGACACGCTCATCGGGCTCATAAATTCCCTCGACGACGGCGGACGGAAAAATTTCTTCCGAATGATCGGAAACGAACTCGAAAAGCTCGGCGTAAAGCCGGACGAGGCGTTCGACGCAACGTCGGCGGCGCGCGCGATGATTTTCCTTACGCTGGCGACGAAATCGAAACTTGCGGTCGTTCCCGTTCAGGATATATGTTTTTACGACTCCGATTCGCGGATGAACACGCCTTCGGTTTCGGAAGGGAACTGGAAATTCAGACTCGAATCGTTTGACCTTGAAAAGTTCGACGAATTCGCAAAACTTTGCAAAAAAACGGGCAGATCGAAATGATCGCCCGTTTTACTTTTTTATAGTCCGTTTTACGTTTTTTTAGCTCGTTTTTTGACGTTTTCCGAATCGCTTAATCGATCTGATCGCCCGGCACGATAAGCCCCGAAGAAACGACGTAGATCGCCAATCTGGAAATGGAATTGAAGCCCGTTTTTGACAGCATGTTGGAAATATGCGTTTTGACGCTGCTTTCCGAAAGACACATTTTGTCCGCGATTTCCTTGCGGTCGAGCCCCTGACAGAAATAACGGAGAACGGTCAGTTCCTGCTTCGTAAGGTCGGAAACGGCGTCTTGTCGGCTCTGCGCGGGGAAAACGTTATACCCGCCGTAAGTGCTTCTTATGACGTTTGCGAGTTCCTCGCCGGACACGTTTTTATATACGAATGAGTCGGCTCCCGACTGTTTCGCACGCTCGGCGAAAGAAATTTCGGGCAGCCCCGTCATAACGACGATTTTAAGCGACGGATAACGCTTTTTAACGTCGCTTAAGTAGTTGAGCGAATTGTTGCCGTTCTCCGTGCAAACGTCGGTCAAAAGGGCGGTTGCGCCCGTCTTTGCGATTTCGTCGACGATTTTTTCCGCGTCGGTGATTTTTCCGACTACTTCGATGTCGGGGTACGCCGAAACCGCGGTCGCGATCCCGTCGAGCAATATCATCTGATCTTCGCAAATTAAAAGTTTAATCATACTTCTCCTCGTCGCCGAAAACCGCTTAACCGTATCCGAAAAACGATTTAAAACCGGATTTAAACCGATTTGAACGCGTTTCGAAACCGTTTGAGCGCGGCTTTAAAACGGCATGTCCGCTCGTGCGGCGACACACGCACTCGTATAATAGCACAAAACGCGGAAAATGTCATCGGATTTATTGAAAATTACCCGATTATGTGCTAAAATTATGCCAGATAAATCAAAGAGAAGTCGGCATATGGAAAAGAAAGAGAAGTACCATCTGATAATAACGGGCGGAATCGTCGCGGCGATAGTTTTTTTTGCGATCGCGGGGGTAACGCTGTTCGGGGACGACAAAAGCCTCGAGGGCGACTATTCCGACACGATCGCCATCATCGTGAGCGTGTTTTTGTCGATCTGGTGCGTCTATATCGATTATCGCATTCAACTCGACAACGTACGGCGGATTACGCGGTCGATTTTTTTCGTGGGCGGCGGCTGGATACTTATGCGATACCTCAAACGACTGCTCATATTTTCACCCGTCGTTTCCAGGTATCTGACCTATCTTTATTCGGCGCCGATGCTTGTCATGAGCCTTTTGTATTTCGTCTTGTTTTTCGAGATATTTTTCGGCAATTTCAAGCAGAAAAAGGCGATTTATTGGGCGGTTCTTTCGGCTTGTCTGCTCATTTTTATAGCAGTCCTGACGAACGACGTACACAGCGGATATATGTATTTCCCGCGCGGCAACGAGAACGTCGCGTATTACGTTTATCGTCCCTTATATTACGTTATGATAATGTATTGCTACGCGCTGATTTTCCTTGCGATGGTGCTGTTCGTGGTCGGAACGGCAAAGCGCAACGGTTATGCGAAAATGGTTTCGCCGATCATCGTCGGAACGGGCTTGTTCCTTTATTACGTGCTTTACGTTTCTGCGTATCAGGTAATCGAAAACATTCCGCTCGCCAACGATTCGGTTACGGTAACTTTGCTTTTCGCCGCCGGCATTCTGGAAGTGTGCATGCAGTGCGGACTTATTCAGAACAGCGGAAAATATACCGAATATCTGTCGAAAAGCATGGTCAGTCTTTGCATAACGGACGACTCGAATCGCATTATCTATAAAACGCGCGATTTCAACGAGCGCGAGCTTAACGGAAAGCGCGATCCCGATATCGTTTTTTACGAAAAGGATATTTCGGGTGGAAAAGTCGTCATAAGGGAGGATCTTCGGGAGATCAACCGACTTCGCCGCCAGTCGGAAAAGCAGTACGTAAGGCTTAAGCGAAGCAACGATCTTCTTGCCAGAAGCCGCGCGATAAGGGAAGAGGAATCCGCTCTTCGCGCAAGACGCGCGCTGTACGACGAGATCGAAAACGCGGTGTCCAAAAAAATGCGGGAAGTCGAAGCGCTTGCCGAAAAACTTCCCGACGAGTTGACCGCCGAAAACCGAGCGCAGGTCAAGAAACTTTTGTCCGGAATCAAACTTCGGATAGGCTATCTCAAACAAAAAAGCATGCTCGTTCTGCTCGCTAAAACGGACGACGTTCTGCCCGAAGCGCAGTTCAGAATGATGGCGGACGTAATAAAGGCTGACGTCAGAAGCGTCGGCGATTTTACCGTCGCGTTCACGATTATCTGCGGTCGGACGGTGCCCGTAACGTTCGCGCTCGCGTTCAACGATTTCGTCGAAAACATAGCCGAACGGTTCGCTTTTTCTCACGCCGCGATCTTCGTTACCGCAAATTCCGAAAAAAATTTCTGCGTCGCGAGTATCGAATCGGAAAAATCGATCGGCGACGATTCCGTGATTCCGTCCGATTACGGCTATGAAATTCTGACGACCAGCGAGGACGGGGAATATCGGATTACCATGAGAAAGGAGGCGCGCGTATGACGCAGATTTCGTCTTTGTCGTCGGCAGTAAGGCTCTTTCTGATGATAATTTTCAACGTTTGCGCCGTTATCCTTGCCGTTGACTGCGCAAGGCTTCTGACGCTCGTAAAGCGCGACGTAACGCGCGTTGCGTATATCGTGTCGATGATCGCGATGACCGTCTTTATCGCAGTCGTAAGGACGCCGCTGTTTTCGCTCTCGCTCCTGAAATATCTGCTGTTTTACGTGAGCGGATACGCGCTTATAATACCCGCGGTATTCTCGGTTATCTGCTTTTCCCGCACGAAAAAACCCGTTTATTTCGCGGATATGCTCTTTCTTCTGATCAACACGCCGCCGTTTTTCGGAATCACGGGCTGGGAATACGTATACGTAGTGAGCGTCGGTTACTATTTTGTGCGCGCCGTAACTTTTGCCGTCGAGCGGGTGTCGTTTTTCATGAACGAACCGGGGCGGTATACGATAAAAGAGGCGTTTGACTGGCTGTCGTCGGGTATCGTGTTTGCCAACGAATACGGGCAGATTTCGTTTATAAACGAAAAAATGCGCGAAGTCCTGTCGATGCTCGGTTTGTCCGAATATTCGCTCACGAACGCCATTTGCGCCAGCATAGAATCGCTCGTACCCGATTGCGGAAGAAGAATTTCGGCGTCGTCCGTAATGCTTCGGATTGACGAGGCATATCTCGTGTTTTCCTGGAGCGTCAGCCGCAACACCGTCGATCAGATAGTCTGTCGCAACGTTACCGAAGAGGAAATGCTGCTTTTGAAAATTCGCGAATCGGAAGAAAAAGAACGCGCGATCAGAAGCGACCTCGAAAAAACGCTCAGGGACGTCGAATCGATCGAAACGGAAAAGGAAGTTTTGCGCATGAAGGGCAATCTTCACGACGTAATGGCGCAACGGCTTTCCATTCTCCACGGAATCGTCAATTACGACGGTTTCGACGACGTTGACTTATGCAAAATCAAAGAACTCGTCCGCACGATGATGACTGAAATGTACGGCGAAGCGAAAGTTTCTTTCGGCGACAGGATACACGAGCTTATCGATTCGTTCGCGCTCATCGGCGTGTCGCTTAAAATCACGGGCGATATTTACCTTGCCGAGTCGAGGGCGGGCATCGCCTTGAAAATTCTCCGCGAATGCACGACGAACGCCGTGCGGCACGGTCGGGCGACTGTCGTTCTGGCTTCGCTGAACAGGGGCGTGGGAGGTTTCTCGCTCGTCATAACCGACAACGGCGGCTCGGCAAAGGACGTTTCTTACGGCAACGGCATCACAAGTATGAAATACGCGGTCGAGGGGGTGGGCGGCTCGCTCGAGATTTCGACCGAACCCGTATATACCGTGTCGGCGTTTCTGCCCGATTGACGATTTTTCGGCGCTTAACGGAGAAGCGGACGACTTAAAAACGAAAAAAATGGACAAATGGTCTAAAAAAAGTTATCGTTATTGGTCAAAAGGATGAAGCTTTCGGGAAAAGCTCGTGTTATAATAAAGGCACAAAAACGAAATATCCTTATGTGCGAGTCTTTCCCAAAAGAACAAGAAGTATTTGCATTGCAGGGGCGGGTTTCCGCCCTTGCGTTATGCAAGCCTTTGCGGGAAGGGCTTTTTCTTTTTTCCGATATCGATATAATCGGTCGATATTGATATAAAGTGAATAAAAATCGAATTGTGAGGTGATTTTTTATGAGTATTTATCATGGAATAGAATCGCTTATCGGGAATACTCCTCTGTTCGAAGCGAAAAACTATTCCGAAGCATTGGATCTGAACGGCACGCTGCTCGTCAAGCTCGAGCGGTTCAATCCTGCCGGGTCCGTTAAAGACCGCGCGGCACTCTATATGATCAACGACGCCGAAAAACGCGGGCTTCTGAAAAAGGGCGGAACGGTCGTCGAACCTACGAGCGGTAACACGGGTATTGCGATTTGCGCTCTATGTGCGGCTCGCGGTTACGCCGCTATCATCGTTATGCCGGATAATATGTCGGCGGAGCGCGTGAAATGTATGGCTGCTTACGGCGCGAAAATCGTGCTTACGCCCGCGAAATTCGGGATGAAAGGCGCGATCGAGGAAGCCGCGAAAATCAGAGAAGCGACTGCCGGCGCGATAACTCTCGGTCAGTTCGAAAACGCGGCAAACGCCCGTGCGCACTACGAAACCACCGGGCGCGAAATTCTGCGCGATTGCGACGGTTCGCTCGATTATTTCGTTGCGGGCGTCGGAACGGGCGGAACGATAAGCGGCGTCGGCAAATTCTTAAAGGAAGAGTGCCCGAACGTCAAAGTCGTTGCCGTTCAGCCGAGATCTTCCCCCGTGCTTACGGGCGGCGATCCCGCCCCGCATAAGATTCAGGGTATTGGTCCGAATTTCGTTCCGCGCTTGTTCGATCGTTCGATCGTCGACGGAATTTATCCTTGCACCGACGGCTACGCATACGAATCGTCAAGATTGTTTGCGCAAAAAGAAGGTATCCTCGTCGGCATTTCTTCGGGGGCGGCACTTCACGCGGCGGCGAAGATTCTGAAAAGAGATCCGGGCAAGCGCGTCGTATGCATAGCGCCCGATTCGGGTGAACGCTATCTGTCCACCGCCTTATATTTCTGATAAACGGGGCTATATGTCGGTTATCGCGCAAAAAAGAAATGTTTTGAAATTTAAAATCGGTTGCTTCGAAAAATTTTCAAACCGAAATGTTGTAAAACAAAATGTCGTAAGCAAAACGCGGGGGCGAATTTTTTCGGCCCCGCGTTTTTATGCAGACGGAAACACTTTCGGTGCGTAAAACGGCGGCAGGGAAGCGTTTTCTTGCTCGTTTATTGCACATTTATTGCGGAAAAATTGATTTTTTTCGGATAAAAAATTTTTATCATAAAATTTTGAAATATCTTGAAAAAACAGTTGACAAAAGGCCTCTGATAGGGTACAATGAGCAAGCATCGTAAATCGGCGCGGAGTGGAGCAGCTGGTAGCTCGTCGGGCTCATAACCCGAAGGTCGTGTGGTTCGAATCCCGCCTCCGCAACCAGTATTTTCTATCTTTCTTTTTTCAAAAGAAAGTAAATGGCGGCGTAGCTTAGTTGGTTATAGCGGCCGGTTCATACC
>CAKQKN010000007.1 GCA_934249215.1 uncultured Clostridia bacterium | reverse complement strand
CCATATGTGTTTTGTCTTACGGTGATTTCTCGCACATGCTTACGGGCGACGCGGAACGATTTACCGAAAACGAATTTCTGAATTATTATAAAAATACGGGCTATCCAGACGTTGACGTTTTAAGCGTCGGGCATCATGGCAGTTCGACTTCTTCGTCATACGATTTCATTCGTGCGATAAAGTCGGAATACGCGGTGATTTCCTGCGGAAAGGATAACGATTACGATCATCCGACGCGCGGTACGCTCGATCGGCTTCGCGGGAATATCGTTTATCGGACCGATTTGCATGGCAACGTTGTCGTTACGGTTAAAAGCGACGGCAGATTTTCTTTTTCGCCGTCGATCGAAGAAGTGTTCGGTGCTTAAAGTCGGGAATGAACGGTGTGTTATGGATAAAGAAAAATCGATCGACGTCAGCGCTTCGATAGGGCGATATATAAACGAAAACGCGCCCGTTATAAAATATACGAAAAAAGACGTCGACGAATTGATCGCAAGTATCGGTTCAGACGGGCTTTCGGTAATGAAGGACGCCGGAATGTATGACGGCGATCCCGAAACGCTTTACGTGGCAAGCACTTTTTGCGGAGGTACGGGACTGAATGAAAAGGTCGACGACGATTTTCTCGTTGATTTTTATTCCAACGTTAAAAAACTCGATGCGGCGGATTTTTTATCGAATCCTTACGTTTCTGCTGTCCGATATAAAGAAGTCAGATGCGGGAAACTTTTTCTTGCATATTCAAAATATGTGCCGGGTGAATTGTTTCAGTACGATATGCCCGATTTCGATAAAAGACTCGTCGTTCCGAAAATAGGCTTTTTCACGGAAGAAGTCAGATTTCCGACGATTTACGAGGGGAATATGCCGTGGATGAGCGTTTGTCCTTCGGAAACGTCGACGATCGATCCGTATATAGAAAAAGCGAGCGGGAACGTTCTCGTTCTCGGGCTCGGGCTCGGGTATTATCCCTTTCGTATTGCGGAACTTGAAAAAGTGAATAAGATCGTCATCGTCGAAATCAACTACGGGATAATCGATCTGTTCAAAAAAAACGTTTTTCCGTTTTTTCCGCACAAAGAAAAATATGAGTTCGTCTGTGCGGACGCAGTTGCTTTCCTGAAAGAGCTCCCGAACGACGGGCGTTACGATTATTGTTTTGCCGATATATGGGAGGGCGTTCTCGACGGACTGAAATTTTACGACGCGATAAAAGAGCAGGAAGAACGGCTGACCGCGACGAAGTTCGGGTATTGGATAGAGCCGCAACTCAAAGCGTTTAAAAAGTACAGAGGAAAAACCGAAAATGAATAAAAAAAGAATCGTCGTCCTTGCGGCCGTTCTCGGTATCGTTGCGGTAATGTTGTCGGTGTATTTTTTTGCCGAACACGGAACGGATGCGAAAGTAAGCGTTTATCTTCAGGACGCCGAGAGCGGAAGATTTGTTCTTTCGGGGCAAACGAAAACGAGAGTTTCAAACAAAAATCCCGTTTATAGTCCGTCCGACAGACGGGGCTATAAAATTGACGACAGAAGCGTTCTGAAAGCCGAAATTAGCAACGGATGCAAGGAAATAGAGTTTGTCGTTTACTACGCTTGCGAAACTTGCGTCGTTACCTTTGACGGTGACGGCGGGCGGCTAGTGAGCGGCGAAGAAAGACAGGTGCTTCGCCTGGGGCAAAAATTTAAAGTGCCCGTGTATGAAAAGGAAGGCTACGTTTTAAAAGGCTTCAAGAGGGCGGGCGTCGAAAGCGATTTACCCGTTACCGATTCTGCCGTATATGAAGACACGGATTTCGTCGCGATCTGGGAAGCCGTGTAAAATGACGAAATCGGATTGTGGGGTGAGATAAAAAAAGACCCGCGCAAAACGCGAGTCGAATTGGAGCAGGTGATGAGAATCGAACTCACAACCACAGCTTGGGAAGCTGTTGTTTTGCCACTAAACTACACCTGCGACTTTTGACATTATACGATATTCAAAAAGAATATGTCAAGCGTTTTTCGTGCGGTAAAATACGATTTTTCACAATCGGAATAAATCGGGAACCGATTTTCGTTTTATATGGCGAAGAATATGTTTTTGAATGCTTATACGTTTGACAAAACGCTTGAAAACGTCGTATAATCGAACCAAGTGAGAAAAGCTTTGACGGAGACGGACAAACGATAGCCGATATGCTCGCGATTTGGCGGGTGAGAGAGGAACCCCTTTGGCTGAAAGGGTTTTTCGGTAAACTTTGTCTTTTTCGCTCCCGAGCCGCACGAAGAACGAAATCCCGCACCGCGGGTTTTTATTAGAACGTGCCGTGACGCCGCGTGAGAATGCGCAAACGAGGTTTTTTACGAGCGTAAAAAACGAAAAATAGGTGGTACCGTGTCGTTAAGACGCCCTGTTTGTTCGGGGCGTTTTTATTTTATTCAAGACAAAAAGTCGAATCAATAATAAGGAGATTTATGAAAGAGAAAATCAGCGAACTTTACAAAAGCGCGGTCGAAGCGTTGAACAACGCGAAAGACGGCAAGACGCTCGACGACGTAAGAGTGCGGTTTCTGGGAAAGAACGGAACCGTTACGGAATTGCTTAAAGGTATGCGCGAAGTGCCCGCGGAAGAGCGCCCGAAAATCGGACAGCTTGTCAACGAGGTGCGCGGGAAAATCGAAAAACTTATCGCGGAAAAAGACGCGGAGCGTAAGCGCGCTGAACGCGAACGCGCGTTAAATTCGGAAACGATCGACGTAACTATGCCGGGAAATGCGGCTCCGTTCGGTTCGCTTCATCCGATCAATCTCGTGCGTAACGAAATGATAGACTGCTTCACGGGTATGGGGTTCGAGATATTCGAAGGACCCGAAATTGAAGAGGACGAGTATAATTTCCGTCTTTTAAACATTCCGAAAGATCATCCCGCCCGCGATATGCAGGATACTCTCTATATTACCGATAATATTCTTTTGCGTACGCAGACTTCGGCGGGGCAGGCGCGCGTTATGCTCGACAAAAAGCCGCCGCTGAAAATCATCAGCCCGGGTAAGGTTTACAGGGCGGACGACGACGCAACGCACAGCCCGATGTTCCACCAGATGGAAGGACTTGTCGTCGACAAGGGAATAAATCTGTGCGATCTTAAAGGCACGCTGGAAGCTTTTCTTAAGAAATTGTTTGACGCTGACGTAAAAACCCGTCTGCGCCCGTCGTATTTTCCGTTTACGGAGCCGAGCGTCGAAGTAGACGTTTCGTGCTTCGAATGCAAAGGTAAAGGGTGCCATTTGTGCAAGGGTACCGGATGGATCGAGATTCTGGGCGCAGGAATGGTCAATCGGCGCGTGCTTAAAAACTGCGGAATCGACCCCGACGTTTACAGCGGATTTGCGTTCGGCGCGGGGCTTGAAAGAATCGCAATGCTCAAATACGGCATTCCCGATATCAGATATTTCTTCGATAACGATATCAGGTTTTTAAAGCAGTTCAGATAATTCGGGAGGACGAAATAAAATGAGATTACCGCTTAGTTGGCTCAATGAATACGTTAAAATCGACGATATTCCCGTCGAAACGTTAAAAAACAAACTGTTTGATTGCGGCTTCGAGGTCGAGGACGTTATCAATATAAACGAAAACGTGAAGGGAATCGTCGTTTGTCAGATAAACGCGATAGAGGGGCACCCGAATGCGGACAAGCTTTCGGTTTGCGCCGTAAACGCGGGAAAATTCGGCGAACTTCAGATCGTTACGAATGCGAAAAACATTAAAGTCGGCGATAAAGTGCCCGTAAGTCTTGACGGCGCCGTTCTTGCCGACGGAACGAATATTAAAAAAGGAAAACTTCGCGGCGTCGAGTCGGACGGTATGTTCTGCGGCGGTGCGGAGATAGGCGTTACCGAAGAATATTACGACGGCGCGGGATTTGACGGCGTGCTCGTCTTTCATGACGATTTCCCCGTCGGAGCGGACGTATGCGAACTGCTCGGCGCAAAAGACGTCGTTTTTGAGATAGGGTTGACGGCAAATCGTCCCGATTGTCAGAGTATTTTCGGCATGGCGAGAGAAGTTGCGGCTTGTCTTAATCGCGAATTGAAAACGCCCGACGTTTCGTATTCCGTAACGGACGCCGATTCGGAATGCCCGGTCGACGTTTCCGTCGAAGCGCCCGATCTTTGCCCGAGATATTGCGCGCAGTACGTTAAAGACGTCGTTATTAAGCCCTCGCCGAAAGCAATGCAGAAAAAACTTGCGCTTATGGGGCTTCGCGCGATAAATTCCGTCGTCGATATAACGAACTACGTTCTGCTCGAACTCGGTCAGCCTATGCATGCGTTCGACTATGCTACGCTTGCGGCGAAAAAAATCGTCGTTCGGCGTGCAAAAGACGGGGAAAAGATCGTTACGCTCGACGATAAAGCGTTTACGCTCAACACCGAAAATCTTCTTATTTGCGATGGCGACAAGCCTGCGGCACTTGCGGGAATTATGGGCGGAAAAGGCAGCGCTATATCGGACGAAACGAATGCGCTCGTCTTTGAGTGCGCGACTTTCAAGCGTGACAACGTCCGCAGATCGTCGAAAGCGCTCGGTCAGCGGTCGGATTCGTCCGCAAGATTCGAAAAGGGTGTCGACGCGTATTCCGTAGAGTTTGCGATGAAACGCGCGTTGCACCTTATCGACGAACTTCAATGCGGCGTCGTGTGCGGAAAAACGAAAGACGTTCTGAACGTGGAACTCGTTCCGTCGGTTATTACCGCGTCTTACGAGTCTATAAACAAACTTCTCGGAATCGTAGTGCCTGCTGATATGCAAAAAGCGATTCTCGAACGGCTCGGGTTTAAGGTCGAAAACAAAAACGACGGGACTTTCGATTGTACCGTTCCGCTTTACCGTACGGATGTGGACGGGTATCCCGATCTTGCGGAAGAGATTATCCGTTCGTACGGTTACGATAACGTAACGTGCAGACTTTTGAGCGACGCAACGATTACGTACGGAGGCAAAAACGAACGCCAGAAAAAGGAAGATCTCGCGAAAGAAAGTCTTGTCGCGATGGGATATAACGAGATTCTGACGTATGCGTTCGTTTCCGAAAAGGACTATGATTTTATCGGGCTCGACAAGAATGCGCCCGAGAACGCACACGTAACGATAATGAATCCGCTCGGAGAAGAGATGAGCGTTATGCGGACGACTTTGGTTCCTTCGATGCTCGCGACGATCGCCCGAAACCTTGCGAGAAAGAATTCGGAAGGCAGATTGTGTGAGTATGCGAGAGTTTATATTCCCGAGTCTTTACCGCTCACCAAACTTCCGCAGGAAAAGAATCGGCTTGCGATAGCGGCGTTCGGACCGTCGGAAGATTTCTTTACGCTTAAGGGTACGATCGAGAATTTGTTTGACAGATTACATCTCGGAAAGCGCGCAAGTTTTGTCCGTGAGAAAGTTTCGTATCTCCATCCGGGAAGATCTGCGGCGATTATGATCGGGGACGTTAAAGTCGGCTTGGCGGGTGAAGTTCATCCGGACGTGCTCGAAAAAATGGACGCGACCGTGCGCGTTTACGTTGCGGAAATCGATTTTGATTTGCTGTTCGAGTTGCTTTGCGGAAAGGTCATGTTTTCGCCCGTTTCAAAATTTCCGTCGGTTGAAAGAGATCTCGCGCTCGTGTGCGACGTAAATACCGAAAACGCGTTTATCGAAAAACTTATCGCGGAAAGAGGCGGAAAAAATCTCGTTTCGATCAAGTTGTTTGACGTCTACACCGGGAAGGGCGTGGACGAAGGAAAGAAGAGCATGGCGTACAGGCTCGTGTTCTCCTCATTGGAAAAGACTTTCGGAGAAGGCGACGTCGACGGGTTTATTAAAAAGATTCTGCGCCACCTCGAAGAAAACGGAATCAAGTTAAGATGAACGATCTCGAACTGCTTGCGCC
>CAKQKN010000006.1 GCA_934249215.1 uncultured Clostridia bacterium | reverse complement strand
AAGTAATCTTCAATCAAAATTTTTTAAATCAATAATTGAATAGTCTCCGACAAATCTTTTTATTGTAAATATTATACCACAAATTAAGACAAATGTATCAAAAATAACGCATATTTTATAGTCGATTATGATCTATTATAGTCGCATTTTGTCGATTATCGTCGAAAATGTTACCCTCCCAACGCAAAAATACTTCAGCAAAACCCACCCGAAAATTTCTCTTCACGCACGAAAAACCCAAAGAAACGCACTTCAAAATCGACGACGAACGTGAGAGTAATCGATATTTCCCGTTCGGATTATATTTTTCAAAATATCCGGCAGCCAACCGTGAACCTCTGGTCGATTTTTTCGTCGATCGTCATTCTTTTTAGCAGGTCTTTCACCCTCGTTTCTATATCGAGTTTTCCGTTTTTATATTTTACTTGTTTTTCTCGCATCTGTCGATTCTCCTTTTTCGGCATTTGCAAGTCCGACTGTACGCCTTTCAGAACAGATATTTGCCTTTTTCACAAACGTAAGTTTTGCCGTCAATTACGATTTCGCCGCTTACGGGCAACGTAATTTCGTAACGAATCTTACCGTTTTCGTGGTACCATTTGCTTACGATTTCGCCGTTACCCGTCATATATCGCGCTTCGAGCCAATCCAGCCGATCGCTCGGATTAGGTGCGACGCGAACTTTTTCGAAGCCTTTTTCGAGTGGCGTAATGCCCGCGGCGACGCTGTATATCCACCCGCCGACCGCACCGTAAGCGTAATGGTTGAACGAATTCATATCGGCGGACCACAGCTCGCCCTTATCGTTTATTCCGTCGAAATGCTCCCATATCGTCGTCGCGCCGAGTCGAACGGAATACAGCCAGGACGGATACTCTTCACGAAGAAGCAGTTCGTAAGCGACGTCGACATGTCCCGTCCGAGTGAGCGCGTAAAGAATGTACGGCGTGCCGAGAAAGCCCGTCTGCAAATGATTTCCGCAGTCTTTGATCAGTTTTACGAGCAGATCGCCCGTTTTTTCCTTGTTTTCGTAAAGATCGAAACAAACGGCAAGCGAACATTCCGTTTGCGTTTCGGGCTCGGGGAAAACCTCGTTGAATTTTGTTTTGATATTTTTCAGCAACCGTTCATAACCGCTCACGTCCTCGCCCAATTCTTTACCCGCGCTAACGACGATCTGCGTCGAATAAGCGTAAAACGCCGTCGAAATATAGTCGATCCGGCTCTTTCCGATATAACTGCCGGGCTCGGCGTCGATCCCCAGCCAGTCGCCGAAATGATTGTTTCTATCCGTACGCCAAAGATACGGCTCGGTCGTCCTCGAAGTTATCGAATCGACGTGCATTTTCATATACGGAAACTCTTCGCGAAGGAATTTCTTGTCGCCGTAAAAATCGTAAAGATCGCGATTCATAATCGTAATCGCGTCCGCCCAGCCCGAAGCGAGCTGCGAATGATAGTTCCTCGAATCGGGCACGAAAACATTTACTATCCCAAACCTTTTTTGCTCGATGTTTATAAGGCGCAGATAACGCTTGAAGAACTTTTCGCAATCGAAATTATAATTCGCCGTTCTGCAAAAAACCTGAGCGTCGCCCGTCCACCCGAGTCGTTCGTCGCGTTGCGGACAGTCGGTCGGGATATCCACAAAATTGTCCTTTTGTCCCCAGATAATGTTCGAAAACAACTTATTGAGAAGCGGATTGGACGACGAAATATACCCGCGGCGGTCGAGTTTCGTGTGAATGGCGACGGCGGAAAAACAGTCCGCCGTAACGTAATCGGGACACTCGTCGAGGCGAACGTAGCGGAACCCGAAAAAGGTCAGGGTCGGCTTGTAAAACTGCTCGCCGTCCTTGCAAGTATACTCGACCGAAGCCTTCGCCGATCTGTAATTCGCATTGTAAAAACACCCGTCCTTGTCGAGTATTTCCCCGTGCGAATAAACGATTCTGTCGCCCGCTTTCGCTTTTATCTTAAACTGTACGTAACCGGAAACGTTCTGACCGAAATCGAGAACCCTTTCGCCCTTCGGCGTAACGATTTCTATCGGCTGAAACACTTCTTGCTCGACGATCGGATCGGTATCGGCGGGAACGACGTTTTGCCGACAATTTTTCAGCAAAACAACCTTTTCTTCATCATAGTCGTTAATCCTCGCGTCTTTCTTTTCGCCGTCGTAAATGTCCGCGAAAAACAAACCCGACTTGCAAACGATCCAGCTTTCGTCCGAACAAATCCGTTCCGAAGTCCCGTCCTCACACTCGATATATAAATCGAAAGTCAGCGCCCGCCTGCCCGACAAAAACTTGCGGTCGCCGTCCCAATAGAACCAGCCGTACCACCCCGAACCGACGCCGACGCGAATTTCGTTTTCTTCCTTTAAAACGTTCGTTACGTCGTAAGTCTGCATTTGCATACGATCGATATAGCAATCATACCCCGGCGCGAGCGGATAACCGACGGTTTCGCCGTTTATCTCCGCGTGATATACCCCGCAGGCGGTCATCGAAAGCACCGCTTTTTTAACTTTGCCCTTAATCGCGAACGCTTTCTTAAAGAAAACGACGCCTTTTTCTTCCGTTTCACGATTCGTGCCTATCCAATGAGTCATTATATCATTATCCCTCCCGAGTTCGAGACGTTTTTATTTCTTTTTGCCCGATGTATGCCGACGCGATTACTGCATCCGCAAAAAAGATTATATCCGCAAAATTGTTTTTTTTCAATAGTTAAAACGGTTATTTGAAAACTGTCCTAAAAAAAGCGGAACAAGTGGTCAAATTTTGATGAAAAAGGGTCGGCGACAAAAACATCGTCGACCCGATCCGTTTCAAATCAATTTAGTTTTAAATTTCATGCACTTCGCCATTTCAACCAATAAGCCGATTTCTACTTTAACGCGTGACGATAACTGTTATGTTTTTCACGCCGAAAGGCACGAAGTTATATTTATCGGTATACTTTTCGGGTGTTCTGCCGCCGAACCAACCTCCTCTGAACTCGAAGCTGTCGGGCGAGACCCCCATCGGCTCGGGAATCGGTTTATAATGATGCGGGCCGAACAGATTGCGCATGCTCGACTTAAGCGTTACCGTAATTTCGTTTTCGCCGTCCGTCAGCAAATCGGTAATATCGCCCTTATTATCCAGAGTAATCATTTTTTCTTTTCCGTTCGCGCACACTTTCGCCGTCATAAATCTGCCGCCGAACTCGATAATCGTTCGCCCGCTTTCGTTTTTATCCACCTTGCCTTCAAGCGTAAGTTCACCCTTAAAAAACGGATAGCCGTACTTATACAGTTCGTCGGTTACGGGCGGCATCTTTTTCGGCGAAAGCGAAAAATCGTCGCTCACGATAAATTCGCCCTTCAGATACGTGTTTTCAATCGAAGTATCGTAATATAAGCAATTTCTCAAACTCTCGGTCGCAAGCGGATCAAACAAAGCAAAATGCACCCCGTCGTGTTGATAAAAATCGATAGAATATTGGAAGACGTTTTCGCCTTGCTTTACCGCGTCGCTTATATCGCTTTCAACGAAGTTCACGTCGTAATCGTTTTTCGAAAAAGATACGTTTTTACCGTTTACGGTCGCAAAATTCAGGTTTGCGCGCTCCATAACAAGCGTCAAAGGCATCTTTTCGCGCAAAGTGAATTTTTGACGGAGCACTATCTTACCCTTGTAGTTTTTATATAGTAACTCTTCAAAAAGTCCCGGTATAGGTCGATTATCACTATATTCCGAACCGTTTTTACCGATCTCGGCGTAGTCCATAACAAAAAAGTTTTCGCTTATACCCGCGATCTTAAACTTGTTCGTCACGTCGGTCTTACTCTCTGTGTTTACGGCTCGCTTTGCGTCGTCGCACGCGAACAAAATAACGCTTTCGTTCGCGGGTATAGTCATTTCGTCCGTTATATCCCGTTCGGTCAGATTTTCAAGGTCGAGCGCGCGATATTTCTTTTCCGCGCTCGTGATTTTTACTTTGCTCGCTTCGGTATACGACGTGTTTTTTATAAACAAGAATTCACCCACGCTGCCGCTTCTTGCGGTTACGACGCAGTTGCCGTCGTCGCAAATGAACTTAATATCCCTTTCGGAAATTATTTCGTCCAGAGTCGTATTGCCGGCAAGGTTTATCCTCTCGCGCTTGCCGTCAATAAATTCGGGCGTGCCGATAACGCAAAGTTTACCGTCAAAACGGCTCAATACTTCATACGTGCTATGCGCGATATTTCGCATTTTCGGTACGATAACGGTGCTATAGCCGCACTTTCCGACTTTCAACAAGTTTCCGCTCACGCTTCCGTGGCGAGCCAGAATACTCTCGTCTATGAACTGGTATTGAATGCCGTTTTTGCGCAAAATCGTCAAGAACCCGTTAAACTCTTTTTCCGTTTGTTTGACGCTTTCATAGTCCTCGTCGCGCACGTAATCGAGCCACACGTCGCGCATAGGATGAATAACGCCGATCGTCGCGTTTTCTTTTGTATCGGTTATGATATACGAAAGCTTCGCAAAATAATCGTTAAACGCCTTGAAACCTTCGTTCCAGTTCCCGTGCGGCCCGAACACCGGCGGGTGATCTATTTTACCGCGCCCCGCAACCGAATATGGATATAAATGCTGGCAGGTTACGTTCACCCCGCCGAAATATTGAAATTCGAGTATGCTTTTCAACTCTTTCGGGGTTACGTCATACCCGGAGCAACCGAAAGATTCGGTCAGAATCCTTTTTTTACCAAGTTGCGCCGCAACGCTCGCAACCTGCTTTATCGCAAGTCCTTCTCCGCAAAAACGCCCGAGCCAGTCTATTGCGGGAATATCTTCGAACTCATAACTCGGCATAACCGCCGCCCCGCCCCACATCTGAGCAAAAAGCGCGCTCTCTTCGATCGAATGCCCTGTGAGTTTGCAGCCATGCGCGCCGCACCAGTCGTAAATTTTCTTATAGAAATTTTCAACGTACAGCCGATTGAGCGTTTCATAATATTTTTCGCGGAAAGCATAACCGCGTTCGTCGTGCTTAAACAGCCAGATCAGCCCGTCTTTCACGTTCTCGCCCGTCTTTGCGAATTCGGCTTCCGCAACGGGCGTGTAAGGCGTGGCCCATCTGTAATACTGCGGCTCGTCGGTGAAAAAACCGACAAGTTCTTTGCCGAAATATTCCTTGAACCGCGCGTAATACTCCTCGTGCGTCTCTTTGATGAAAGCGTCCGTAACGGCGGGATTTAAAATATCCGTGTTGGCAGGGCTCGTCCGCAAATAAACGTTATGATATTCGCTCACCCCTTCGACGATATTTTCGACGCGAATAAAACCCTTTTCGCCGTCGGCAACGAAAACAGCAAAAGCCGATTCGTCGAACGCCCCGACCGAATATTCCAAAAATTTCGCACGGAACTCCTCGTTTTCGAGAAGTTTTCCACCCACGAACCCGCTCGGCCAGCCGTTTTCGTCATATACCCAAGCGTCCATACCCGTTTCGCGCGCCTTATCAAGGCACGCCTTAATGCACGAAAACCACTTTTCGCCGAGATATTCGTCTTTGAGCCCCGTGCGCGCATGCATGATAAAACCGCCTATACCCGCGGCTTTCATATCGTCGATCTGTTTGACGAGTTCATTCTCGTCGAGCGAGTTATTCCACGACCAGAACGGAATGCTTCTATAATCTTTCAGTTCTCCGCTTAATGCGGCTTTCAATGCTTCGTTCATAAAATCCCCGTTTTAATTTCCTTTTTCTGAAAATCAGAATCATTCTGACGTTAATGAATGCAATTCTTATTGGCTTATTATATCACCTTTCGACGAGAATTTCAATTGAAGTATTTCCATATCTTTAAATAATTCACAAAATCACCGCATATAGAACACGTCCGGTCTTTCCGTCATCCCGAGCCATACTCACCCGACAAACCTCCGAGGGATCCAGGCACGAAGTGCCGCACTTCCATCACAATCCAACTTCCCAAACTGCAAAACCCCGCACACCCAACACAATCAAACTCACCGAAAATACTTCTCCGTTTTCAAACAAAACTCTTGACAAATCCGACCCGACGAATATAATAGTTGTATATACAACGAATTTGTTTTTACGGAGGCGTTATGGACATTACCGAAAGAAAAATCACGAAAATCGCGCGCGAAGCGGAAAAATCCGTGCTTCGATACCTTCGAGAAGACGGCGTGGGCACCGCGGAAATAGATCTTATCCACGCATTGCGCCACAACACGGGCTGTACGCAGGCGAAACTTGCGGAAATTCTGAACGCAGACAAAGCCGCCGTCGCGCGGAGAACGCAAAATCTCGAAAAGAAAGGTTATCTCGTCAGAAAAGACGATCCGAATGACAAGCGCAGTCGCCTGCTCTTTCCAACCGAAAAGGCGGAAACACTCAAAGCGTCGAAAGCGGAAATCGAATCTGCTTTTTACGAATATATAACGACGGGAGCGTTGAGCGAAAGCGAAGCGGAAACTTTCGCAAAACTTCTCGACAAAGTGTACGTCGCGTCGAAAACGGAAAGCCGCGCGGGGTTTCCGCACCTTACGGAGAACGTTAAAAAATAAAAACGCCGAACGAAAAACAAGAATAACTTCCGACCGGACAAAATCGGCTCGTATTTCAGACCGGAGTGGTTGCCGATCCGAAGGTTCTTCTTCTCGACGAGATCACCGCAAACCTCGACGCCGAAACCGAAGCGCGCGTTCTCGAAGCACTCCGCCGCGCATCGAAAGGGCGCACCGTACTTTCCGTTTTTCACCGCATATACGAAAATCTCGGCGGAAAAACGTTCGAAATCAAAGCATTATAACCGCCGAAAAAGAATAATTACGTTCGTCATCCATAATAAAAACCCGCGATAATCGACCTATCCGCGGGTTTTTATTATTTTAAACTATATAACCGAATCATACCGTCATCACGAGCATCGCTCGTTGACACTCCGACGAAGAATACGGGCGCGCAAGCGCCTAACTCACCGAACTCACTACCATCTAATCACTCTTTCGGAAAAAACCAGCCGAACTCATCGAGATCGACGCGACTATCCCCCGAAACGAAAACGCCTTCGGACGAAAGCAAATCGCGCTGAATATCCGCTCCGCCGAACGCAAATCTTTCCGACAAACATCCTTCGGAATTAACCACTCTGTGGCACGGTGTAGCGATCGGTTCGTCGTTGCGATGCAGCGCGTTTCCGACGGCGCGCCCGCCTTTCGGAATCCCCAAATACAGGGCTATAGCACCGTAAGTCGATACTTTACCGCGCGGAATGAGCCTTACCGCCGCATAAACTTTTTTCGCAAAATCAGTCATTTCGGAATCACTCACCGACCGCAGTATAATCAGATGATCTGTCTGCGGCGCTCTTTGTCGCTTACATCGGTAAGTTTCGCAGTTTTCTTTTCCTTTTTCGTGAGCGTAAACGCCGCCGGCTCATAAATCTTTTTCATCGAAAAGAAGATCGCATAATGCTTGACGCCGGCGTTCACGATATCCGCGGTCGCGGTCAGAACGTCGTTCATCGTGAGATAAATCGTTTCGCCCTTTTTGACCTTCGGTCCCGCTTTGAGATAGATATCCATCGAACCGAAGCACGGCTCTTCGGGAAATTTCGAAGCGAACTCTTTGACAAATTCCAGGTTTTCCGCCTTGTTTTTGCTCACGGGCGCAAGTTCTACCGTCACGACGATCTTGTCGATATCGTTCGTGCGGAGTTGCTTGTCGCGCGCGGTCACATCATGTCCGTAAACGACGAGTTCGGGCTTGTCGGGTTTTGTCGGATACCCTTTGATAACCGACGGCAGGAGCATACCGACAAAGAGCAGCAAAACCGCCGCGAGCGATATTCCCCACCACTGCGACTTTACAGCCATTGCCCCGATAAAAAGCCCCATACACACGACAAGCAAAACCGAAAGAGCGATGAATTTTCCTTTTTTCGATTTATTATACGCGATGTCGGGATAATAATTTCTCGGCGCGCTTTCATAGGTTTCCGTTTCGTTTTTCACAGCGGTTTCTTTTTCCGTATTAACTTTCATTTTACTCTCCATAAACGGCGAAACAGCCGATAATCGACCTATACGCCGTTTTTAATTTGTCATATAGGGATTCCATTCGTCATCATTAATTACCGAAAAGGCGACTTTTTAGCCCTTTTCCGTGACCGCTCGGGCGCAGTACGTCCAGTACAGCATCCCTTACGCTCGCGGAAAATCATCTAAAAATGCGCTCTTTTCGGTGCTACGCATTTTTGCGGCGAAGAAATCGCCGTCTTGCGGTTCGGTTTTTGCAAGGCAAACGACCGAAATCGTACTCGACGTACGTTGATGGGAGTTTAACACAGCAAAAACCGATTTATTCCCGCAAAAATATTTAGTGATAATGATTGGAATCCCTAAGCTTTTACTCGTTATCTCTAAACGTCTTTTTCTTCTGAGCCGACCTCGTTTTCGTCACCGTTTTCGACTTCGTTCGGCTCTGCGTCGCTCCCCGTCTTATCGTCCGGAAAAATCGCTTTTTCAAGCACGTCATATAAAAGATCCGCATCACTCAGCCCCGTTAAAGCGAGTTTTTCTTCCCCGTAATTCACGACGATTTTCTTTTCCCCGAGCGAGATCGCGGTAACGTCCGAAAGATTGAGAAAAGTGACGCTGACGGGCTTAACGCCGGCGACGATCGCTATTCTTCTGTCGGTCACGGCGTACCATTTCTCGTCGAGCGGCGACAGTTTTTTCAAAATATTGACCATCCATGCGGCAAACGGCACGATATGAATGACAATGCACGGGATAAGCACGAACAGATAACTTTCCGAAACTTTCGTCGTTTCTCTGATTTTCGTCATCGCCCCGATAAAAAAGCAATCACCCGCAACGCACAAAAGCCAGAGCAGAAAACACACCGCAAGTTCGACGAACACGCCGTTCCCCTTGACCGACCGCTGTTTTGCGAGCAATTTCTCGCCGTTTTGCAGATAAGGCGAAAAATCCGTTACTTTCTTTTCCATATTCCCTCCGTATATCCTCGTTCGAATATATTTTTCTACAAGCGTATCGTTTCCGAGTAAACTTTACCCGAAAACACCCGTCTTAAATAATCGTTTGAAACGATTACTTTTGCGCCAATCCGGCACAACCGATTTTCGGCGACAAAATTTTCGCCGTCGTTCGGTTACTTTTCCTCATTTTCCCCGATGATATCGCGAATTATCTCTCCCGCAAGAATAAAGCCCGCCGTCGGCGGAACAAACGAGATGCTTGCCGGCGTCTGCCGCTTGTTGCTCTCGATCTCGAGGAGCGGTTTTCTCGGTTTTTCCTTGGAATAAACGACTTTAAGCTTGCTTATTCCCCGCTTTTTGAGTTCCCTTCTCATAACTTTCGCGAGCGGGCACTCCGTGGTTTCATAAATATCGGCAACCTCGAAACGCTGAAACAGTTTGTTCCCCGTTCCCATACAGGAAATGACGGGCGTTCCGCACTTATCGGTGTTTTCCGCGATAAGAATTTTCGACGTAACCGAATCGATACAGTCGGCGATATAGTCAAACGACGCAAAATCGAACTCTCCCGCGCTTTCCGCGTCATAATACGATTTTCTCGCGTCGACGACGATTTCGGGGTTAATATCTTTCACTCTTTCGGCGGCGACTTCCGCCTTAAACCGACCGACCGTCGAAGTCAACGCATAAAGCTGCCTGTTTACGTTATGTGGGGCTATAACGTCGTTATCGCATATTAAGAGTTTTCCGACGCCCGCCCGCGCAAGCGCTTCGACGACGAAAGACCCGACGCCGCCGAGCCCGAAAACGGCAACCGACGCGCCCTTTAATTTATTGAATTTTTCTTCTCCGATAAGGCTTATTTCACGAATAAAGTCACTCATATTTTTCTAAATTCCGCGCAGACAATGCTTTCGTTCCGCGCAACGCCGCACCCGCGCGCAGCAAGCGCCCGCAATCGAATCCGCAAACGATATCGACAGCCGCAAAACAACCGCTGAAGTCACTGCGCCGAGTAAAAATCATTCGATAATGCTTCCGTTCCCGATATGAAAAATCTTGTCGGCAAACGGAACGTTTTCCGCGTCGGTACACGTGACGATCGTCTGAACTCCGTCGAGCATCGACAGCAGTCTTTCTTTTCTTTTGCTGTCGAGTTCGCTCATCGCATCGTCGAGAATAAGCACGGGGAACTCCCCGAACTTCTTTTGAAACACGCCGAGTTCGCCTATAATAAGCGACAGCGCCGCCGTCCGTTGCTGACCTTGCGAGCCGTAAATACGTGCGTCGAAGCCGTTTATCTTGATTTTTATGTCGTCGCGATGCGGGCCCACGGACGTATATCCGAGTTCCGCGTCCTTTTCCATGTTTTCGAAATATTTTTCTTTGAGCGCCGCCTTGATTTCCGCCTTTTCGCCCTCTAATTTCGACTCCGAAAAGATCTCGAGTTCTTCCGCGCCCCCCGTAATGTCCGAGTGAGTCTTTTCGCAAAGCGGTTTAAGTTCCTTTATAAAAGCGTTCCGCGCGTAAACGATTTCCGCTGCGACCGAAGCGAGCTGTTCGTCCCACACCGGCAAAGTCGAAAACGCGAGTTCGCGATCGGGGTCTTTCAAAAGCCCGTTTCTCTGTTGTAAAATCTTGCGATATTTTTGAAGCGCGTAAAAATATTTTCTGTCCGTCTGCGACAGCGCAAGGTCCATAAATCTGCGCCGATCTTCCGGGGTTTCCTGCACGAGCCTTAACTGTTGCGGATCGAACATTACCGAGTTCACGTTTCCGAGCAGTTCCCCCGTTTTCTGAACGGGTACGTCGTTGACGCATATTTTTTTGCTTTCGGAAAGAGAAAAATCGATCGACACGCGCACTTTTCCGAGCGCGGAAAACGCTTCCGCTTCGATACGCGCCGATTCCGCTTTGTCGTTTATCACCTGTCTGTCCCGAGTTACCCGCGGCGACCAACCGGTGCACAAATAAAAAATCGCTTCCGCGGCGTTGGTTTTTCCCTGCGCGTTGTTCCCGTACACGACGTTGAGCCCTTTCGAAAATTCAAAACTCTCTCTGACGTAATTTCTATAGTTGGAAAGTATCAATTTACCTATATACATTCAAACTCCTCGGAAACACCCGCCACTCACCGAACCGAAAAAAATTATAAAATCCGACGGCACTATATCCTTGCTTTTTGGCGGCGATTACTATATAATAGTAATACTTCGCTTCCATGCGACAAACGACGAAGCCAAAAAAAGCAACCGCCGCGGTAACCGCAAACAAGGCGAACCGCCACGGCACCGGAGCGAGCACGGGCATTTAAACACACGCCTGTTTGTGTATTATACAATTTTTACGCGATAAAGTCAATAACGCGCGGTTTACTTTTTGTTTTTACCGCCCGTTTTGCGTAATTACGAAAGATAAAACGCACGAATAAACGATCTGCGAATAAAAGCTCAATAAACACACGAAAGAATAACGAGAATTTCGAGAGGGATACGAGATGGAAAATTACGAAATATTGTGGAACAAGGCTTTGGAAATATTGAAAACGAAAATGAGTACGATATCATACTCAACCTATATCGAAAGAATCAAAGCCACCGATCTTATCGGAAGAAAAATAGTGCTTAATGTTCCCACCGAAATGTATGCGCAAGCCATATCGTCGCGCTTTCTCGAAAAAATACTTCAGGCTTTCGACCTTGCGGAAACGGGAGTGAACGCAATCAAACTGACCGTCGGCACGTCCGACGCCGACTATCTGAAATCGTCCGACGACGGCGGTGCACTTCTCGAATGTTCGACTGAGATCAACCCGAAATACACCTTCGACTCATTCGTCGTCGGCTCGTCGAACAAGTTTTTATATTCGGCTGCAAAAGCGGTCGCGGAAGATCCGGGGCGCAACTATAATCCCCTCTTCATATACGGCAGCACAGGGCTCGGCAAAACGCACATCATGCACGCGATCGCGAACTTTGTCAAGGATCGCAATCCCGCCGCAGTCGTACTTTACGCCACGTGCGAAAAATTCACAAACGACCTTATTACCATAATCAGACAAGGCAAAGGCTCGTCATCCGCGGCGCAGGAATTCCGTAACAGATACCGCAACGTGGACGTTCTCATCATCGACGACGTGCAGTTCCTCGCCAACAAGGAAGCCACGCAGGAAGAATTTTTCCACACTTTCAACGAACTTTACTCGCAGGACAAGCAGATAATTCTTTCCGCGGACTGCCACCCCGCCGCGATCGAACCCCTTTCGGAACGCCTTAAAACCCGTTTCGAGGGCGGTCTTATGGCGCAGGTTCTCCCCCCCGATATAGAAACGAAAATCGCAATACTTCAGCGCAAAGCAGAAGAGCGCAAATACATACTCAGCACTGAAGTCGCGACCTACCTTGCCGAAAACGGCGGCGACGACGTCCGCTCACTCGAGGGGCTTTTGAACAAAGTCATCTTCGCTTCACTTCTCCACGAGGAGCCGATCACCGTTTCGCTCGCGATGGAAGCGCTCAAACAAGCGGTTTCCGAAGAAAACAAAGAAGTCATGACGACGACAAACATTATAAACACGGTTTGCCAGTTTTACAATATTCCGAAGAACGATCTTCTCGGGAAAAAGAAAAACAGGGAACTCGTCGAACCGCGCCAGATTTGCATTTACCTTATAACCGAGCTTATGTCTGTTCCACTCGTCACGATCGGGCAAGCAATGGGAGGGCGCGACCACACGACGGTCATCCACGCGCGCGACAAAATATCCGACCTTATCCGCACCGATCCGCGCGTCGCGACAGAAGTCAACGATCTTAAAAATCTCATACTCAAAAAATGAAAACTTCTTTTATAAAAGGCGAGTACGACTCGATAGTCGTCGGCGCGGGGCATGCCGGATGCGAAGCGGCTCTTGCTCTTGCGCGGACGGGTTTTTCGGTCGCGCTCACCACGGTCAATCTCGATAATATTGCGTTCATGGCATGCAATCCGTCGATCGGCGGCACGGCAAAAGGTCATATCGTTCGCGAGATAGACGCGCTCGGCGGCGAAATGGGCATCGTTGCCGACGAAACCATGATGCAGATAAAAATGCTCAATCGCGGAAAGGGCGCGGCTGTTCAGTCGCTCCGCGCGCAAGCTGACAAGAACCTTTATCACCGCACGATGAAACGCGTTCTCGAGCAAACGGAAAATCTTCACCTTGTCCAGTGCGAAGTTTCCGAAATACTCACCGAAAACGGCGCGGTCTGCGGCGTAAAAACCACTTTTGGCAGTATTCTGAAAGCAAAAACTGTAATTCTCTGCACGGGCGTATACCTTAATTCCGTCGTGCTTGCCGGCGAATGGTCGCAAAAAGCGGGGCCCGCGGGATTTGCGCCCGCAAACTCGCTCACCGAAAGTCTGATAAATCTCGGTTTCACCGTCCGCAGATTCAAAACGGGCACCCCCGCAAGGCTGGACGGACGAACGATAGATTTTTCGCTGCTCGACAGACAGGACGGCGAAACCAACGTCTACCCGTTCTCATTTCTCTCGCCGCGCGTTCCCGAAAAACAAACGCCTTGCTACCTCACTTACACGAACGAAAAAACTCACGAAATAATCCGCAGTAACCTTGACCGCTCCCCCTTATATAACGGAGTGATCACGGGAACGGGCCCGAGATATTGCCCGTCGATCGAAACAAAAGTCGAGCGCTTCGCCGACAAAGACAGGCATCAGATATTCCTCGAACCGGAAGGCAATGACACCGACGAGATTTACGCGCAAGGTCTTTCGACTTCCCTTCCGCACGATGTTCAGGAAGAAATTTACCACTCGATAAAGGGGCTCGAACACTGCGAAATCGTGCGCTATGCTTATGCGATAGAGTACGACTGCATCGACAGTTTGCAACTGAAGCCGTCGCTCGAATACAAGAAAATCCGCGGGTTATACTGCGCAGGGCAGATCAACGGCACGAGCGGATATGAAGAAGCCGCCGCGCAAGGTCTGATCGCGGGGATAAACGCGTCTCTTGCGATGCGCAAACGAGAACCGCTCGTTTTAACGCGCGACCGCGCATATATCGGTGTTCTGATAGACGATCTCGTAACGAAAGGCACGAACGAGCCTTACCGCATGATGACTTCCCGCGCCGAACACAGGATCTATCTTCGTCAGGACAACGCCGATCAGCGGCTCACCGAAATCGGAAGAAAAGTCGGTCTTGTCGATGACAACCGCTACGCGATATTCTGCGAAAAACTCCGCCAAAAGGACGAACTTTTCCGCAAACTCGACGAACCGCACCCCCCGAAAGAGGTTGAAAACGTAATACTGCGCCACGGCGGCAACCGCCCTCAGAACGCGTTTTCGTTCAGATCTTTAATATCCCGCGGCATTCCCATCGACGAAATCAAGGAAGAATTCGGCGTATTCGACGAATTTCCGAACGACCTTTTGGAGTGCGCGGAAACGGAAATCAAATACGCGGGCTATCTCGAAAAGGAAAACAAAGAAATCGAAAAGGCGGCAAAACTCGAAGAAAAACGCCTGCCCGACGATATAGACTATTTTTCGATCGAGGGCTTACGACTGGAAGCGCGGCAAAAACTCGACGCCGTAAGACCTCTGAACTTAGGGCAAGCCGGGCGCATTTCGGGCGTGAACCCCGCCGACGTAGCCGTTCTTATGATCTGGCTGAAAAAATAACCCCGCAACAAAATCTCACATAGCAAAAAACCGTCACGTTATCAACGCGCCGGTTTTTTTATTATCTTAATTAAAAAATAACCATATAGGTCGATTATCCGCACTTTCGTTCACTTCAAGTTTTCACTTTTTTTAACTCTTCCGGCCTTTCCGTCGGAGAGATTCCCGCTTTTTTCTGCTTTCTCCTTCTGGAGAGTGAGTTTTGTCCGTTTTCGGACAAAACTCGAGAGAGAATCGCTTATTATATAGCAATCATCTCACTCTTCCGTCATCCCGAGACGCCAATCCTGCCCGACCTACGAGGAATCCGGACGCATCGCGCCGCACTTCTCTCATCCTCTAACTTAATAAAAAAAACGCCCCAACACGATTTTACGTAAAAAATGCGAAACAACAGCCCCGCATTTCTTACGTTTTCACGGATTGACCGAATAAAGATATTCGGCGCCAAACCTCTTGCGTTTCATCTTGTCGACAGCCCACCGCGCAAGAGGCTCTTCGGAAAAAATCGCACAGACCGTACTACCGGCCCCCGTCATAAAACACGCCGACGGACACAGACTTTTGAGTTCGTCGAACGCAAGTCCGACTTGCGGCTCGATAAGCCGCGCGGCTTCGAACAGGTCGTTTTTACAATAAGACAAACCGCTCTTAAAATCGGTCGAATCACTCAAAAGAAACTCTTTCAGCCGATCGACGTTGTCGCTTTCAACCGTTCCGCCGCCGAGCTCGTCGAATTTTTCAAAACACTTCGTCGTATTCACGCCACGCTCGGAGTACACGGCGACGATATGAAGCCGCCGTTTCACGTCAAGAGATTCGATGATTTCGCCCCGCCCCTTAAGACGGGCAAAACCGCCTTTCAAAAGGTACGCCGTGTCGCTTCCAAGCGCGTTCGCAAGCGGAGAAAGATCGTCCGTCACTCCGTAAAGTTTCGCCATCGCCCGAAGTACAGCGGCGGCATCCGTAGAAGAACCGCCCATTCCGCCGCCGAGCGGAATCGCCTTTCTTATCCTTATATCGACGCCGCCCACGGAATAATTTTCCATAAACGCCACCGCGGCTTTATACGCGTTGTCGCGTTGCGGAATGCAATCGTAAACGTATTCCCGAAGCCCCGTGGGGTAAAGTTTAACCAGGTCGTCGCGCCTTTTCGACACAACGACTTGATCGTAAAGATCGACCGTGACAGCGATCCCGTCCACCTCGTGAAAGCCGTCCTTTTTACCACCCACGGCAAGCGCAAGATTTATTTTTGCATATGCTTTTTCTTTTGTTTCCATAATACTTCCAAAGCCCGAATCGGACTTAAAAACAGGTCTATATGTCGATTATCAACATTTTCGCAAAGTTGAACTTTTGTCAGAACGCGCCGAGTTTTCTGTAAACGACGATTCCCGAATCCTTTTCCGCGGGGAAATTCAGTTCGGGATTAAGCTTGAAAAGTTCGTCTTGCGAAATGCACGCTTTTTTGCAAACAGTCCAGGCGTCGTCACCCTTTTCGACAAAAACTATGCGCACCGCGCAATCGTCCGGCTTTCTTTCCTCTCCCGCTTCGATCTCCGTCACCGCGACGGTCGCCGCATAACGCACGTATTGAGTACCGATCGCGAGTTCACATTCGAGAACGCATTTCCCGTCAAGATCTTTAGCATTGATCTTAAGCGGATTGCAGGTAACCGCGGCGGGTTCGCCGTCATAATCGAACGAGCAGGCAAACGGCAGTTCGGCATAAGCTTTTCGGAGCGTTTCGTCCTTATCTCTCACGAGAATGTCCGCACGCACAACGCCGTTCAGATTGAGTTTCGCGCCCTCTTTCACGTAATCGAACGCATAAACCTCGCCGCCGAGAACGCAGACGGCATGCCCCTCGCCCTTATCGGACGCCGCTTCGCCGAAACATTTATAATTAAGTTCGCGATTACCCGCGCCGCAAACGTACCCGAGTTCGCCTTTTCCGAGCAAAAGTTCTTCCCTTGCCGAAAACGCGTCCACGATAATCGTATGCGTTTCCGATCTGAAAACGTTGATATAAAATCCGAGCGTAAATTCGCCCGAAAGCACGGAACGCTTTTTCTCACCGTCGTTTTCCACGCGGTAATTCGCCGCCTGAACTTCGGTAAACGCAACCGCGAAATCGTCCGGAGTGCAATTTTCACACTCGGCTTCGGTCGTAAACGGTACCGTCAGGCTTTCTCTTGAAAACTCGCCCCTCGGCGTCACGAAAAGAAATTCGGCGATGATTTCGCCCGAAATACTCACGTGATCGATCCCGCACGCCACCGATTTAACCCGCACTCGCTCTTCGTGGCAAAGCATCGCCGCGATCTCGAAAGAGAACTCCTTATCCCCGTCAGAATCGAAAACCGAACCGAAATCGGCGATTCGGACGAGCGTTTCGATCTCTTCCGTTTTTACCGTCGCACCCTCTTGCCCGCAAACGTATTCTTGTTCCGTCGCGACGTAAAAGTCCGCCTCGGAGTCGATTATCGCACTAATCACATACTCTTCGCCGTTAAGAGAATACTTCACGTCCCCCACCGAATAACACACGTTAATCGGGCGATCGTCTGCGATCCGATCGTTTTTAAACACGACGTCGAACGCGACCGTATTTTCCTCTTGACAAAATCCGTCGTCACCTTTAAGCACGACGGTAAACAATGCGCACGCCGAAACCTTGCATTCCCCGCCCGAAACCGAAATATTCTGCGTTCTGACGCTCGCGCGCACGGCAACGATCTCCGCGTCCTCCGTTTGCGGTGTAAAACCGTAAGATATGGGGTTTGACGCAGAAACTCTTATCTGCTCGATTTTCCCGAGCTTTTTCTTGTCCGACACTTTCATTCCTCCCGTATAAATCACGTTGATAATATTTATGCGGGACAATCGCGAAATATTCAAAAATCAAAATCGAAAACAAAAAAACGATAGTTTCTCTACCCCATCACCGAAGCCTTACTCCTCCCTTTTCTCTGCCCCGTTAACGAAGCTTTCCGCATTTTTCTCTCATTATCCCGAGCCTTACCCCTTGCCTTACTTCCGAGGGATCCGGTGGCGCCGGCCCCGCACTGCGCTTCCCGACACAAACTAACTTCAAAAAAATCGCCTTTTCGGTATTTAGTGATAAGGAACGGAATCCCTAATAATCGTAACCCCTAAAAAAATAAAGACCGCAAACGAGTTGCGGTCTTTACGCTCATAGGTTTTCCCTTAGTCCTCGCTGATAGCGCCGACAGGGCAGTTTGCCGCGCAGTTACCGCAAGAAATGCAGGTATCGGCGTCGATGTTGTACTGGGTATCTCCCTCGGTGATCGCGCTGACGGGGCAATTTGCCGCGCAGGTGCCGCAGGAAATGCAGGTATCGTTAATCTTGAATGCCATCGTTGTTACCTCCGTTTGAGTCTTAAATAAAATCCGGCGAACCGGAGCAATTTCCACGTCCGCTCTTCCGTTGCGAAGCCGAGTAACAAACGCCATCGCAATCGGGTGCATATATTGTATCACATATTTTTGATTTTGTACATACTTTTTTTGCAATTTTTTCGGGGAAATTCCAAAAATTCCGCGCCATCGCCTTTTTCCCGTGCGCCTTACCGAAAAAATTACAACAACGGCGCAAACAATCCGATAACGGTCTTGACGATTTTTTGCGGGAAAGTAAGTTTCGCGCTCTGCTCGGTCTGAAGAATTCCGTCCTTAAGCGCGGTCGTAAGAAAATCTTCCCTGATCGTTTTAAGCACGGGGTCGCACGCGATAAACGCTCCGCATTCGTAGTGATGCACGAAACTCCGATAATCGAAATTGACCGTCCCGACGACTCCGAGCTCGTCGTCCGCCACGATGATTTTGGAATGAATAAACCCGGGCGCATACTCGTAAATTTTCACGCCCGCCGCGATAAGTTTCGCATAGGAAGCTCGCGTCATCGCGAAAACGTACGCTTTGTCGGGTACGTGCGGAGTAATGATTCTGACGTCCACCCCGCGCTTGGCGGCAAAAATAATCGCCTCTTCGGTTTCATAACCCGCGATAAGGTACGGCGTCGCGATATAAAGATATTTCTTCGCCGAATAAATTATTCCGAGGTACAGGTCCTTCCCTATATAATCGTTATACATAGGCCGCGGCCCGTCGCCATACGGCTGAACGAACCCGCACGAATCAACGGCAGATTTTTCGGCAACGCTTCTTTCGACCGTATTTTTCCCGCCGAAACTTCCGTCGTCCGCACCTTCCCGGTCGGCATTTTCCCCGTCACCGCTTTCAAGCGTTCCGCCGAAACTTTCTCCGTCCGAAACTTTTTTGTCCTCGATTTTTTCGTGCGTGCAGAGAAATTCCGCGGGTTCGAGCGGCTCGGGCGCAAAAATATTATAAAGTTGAGTGAACATGAAAACGAATCCGTCCACCGCGTCGCCCTCGAGCCTCACCGCACTATCCTTCCATCTGCCGAACGGCTGTTCCACGTTGGCATACTCGTCGGCGATATTCACCCCGCCGGTAAACGCGATTTTCCCGTCCACGACGGCAATTTTTCTGTGATCGCGGTTATTATGGAGCGTCGTCGCGATCGGCACGAACGGATTGAACTTATAGCAAACGATGCCCTCTTTACGAAGATCGACGTCGAACTTGGTCGGCGTTTTTTTCATGCTCCCGATATCGTCGTAAAGAATAAACACCCGAACGCCCGCGGCAACCCTTTCCACGAGCGCGTCGTGCAGCGAATTCCACACCTCGCCCGGCGTAATAATGAAATATTCGAGAAAAATATAGTTTTCCGCCCTTTTTACGTCCTCGATAAGAGCGTCGAAAAACGCCTCGCCGCTCGGATAATACTGTGTTTTAGTATTGACGAAAGCGGGAACGTTACACACTTTTTCAAGATAGGTCGAAAGGGAAAACGCTTCGGGCGAAACCCGTTTCATCTCGTCAAGAACGTCCGGGTCGGGCGTAAGATACAGCGCGGCTTCGTTGTTGACCTGTTCGAACCGCTTTTTTGCCCGCCGCGATTGTTGCGGCTTTCCGAACATACAATAAATGAGCGCCCCCGCGAGAGGAATAAGCATAATAACCACCGTCCAGGTGAGTTTATGCGCCGCCGGCTCGTCGTTGTTCAGAACGTACATCAGCACGAGCACGGAAAAAATCGTCTGAACCGTCTGCGCGTAAATGAAAGTATCGCCGAGAACGGAAACGAGCCCGATCGTAATCAGAACCTGCAAAACGATGAGAATTCCGCAGATCAGAAACCGCGTCGGGAACGCCGATCTCGTCCGCCCGATTTTTAAGTTTTTTCTGACTTTCCTTTTTCCTTTTTTCATAATCTTCGTCTTTCTGCTTTTCCCGCTTCATATACGCGTTTATACTCGTTTAAAAACGCACGAAACGCACGATAACAGGCTTATAACCTTACATATTTAGAAATTTCCCGCCGCATGCCTTCGGGGTCGATTCCGTCTTTCACCCAGAACGTAACGAGCGGAAGTTTGGCTTTTTTAAGTATGTCTGCAACTTTTTCGTCCCGCTCCTTTCTGTCTTTCCGAATGTGCGAATTGTCGTTTATCTCGATTAACAGTATCGGCTTAAAATTATAATCGAATACGCCGAAATCTATATTTCTGAATAAATCGGTTCTCGAATTCGTGTCGCTTTTCTTGTCGACGATCGACGCGAGATTGATCTGCGGAAAGAGAAAATATTTTTCCCCGACGATCTCCGAAATCTCGTCGTAATATCTGATTTCCGTTTCGGTGAGAAGCGCTTCTTTTGCCGTATACTTCGGCTTACTTCTGATTTTCGCGAGGATATACGCCGCCCCGATAAGCACCACGAGCGCAACGACGACCACAACGCCGAGCGTCGAATCCCCTGCCAACAAACTAAACAATCTCATATCTTTCGTTTTCCTTTTTTAATATGGTTTCCTTTCATTATCGCTAAACGTCAAAAAACGATTGCCTATTTTTTCCATATTTTAACACTCTATCCCCGAAAAATCAACCTTAATCCGCAAATCAAAGAAATTCGCTCAAATCTCACCTTCCGCACCTACGCAAGCCCCGTTTTTACTATCTGTAATTTAGAATTGCCGAGCATTTTCACCTTCGGGGCGATTCCCCCGCAACCGTGGAAATGTCGCAAAGCGACAAAAGGGGTGCGCCGCGCGTAAGCGTAGTGTGGCAAATCGAGCGGCTACGCGAAGATTTGACGGATGAGGACAAGCTTATACATTCCACACATAAATTTCTCTCCCGTCATTTTTGAACCTTGTTTCTTTACTCGACTTCCGAAGAATCTATGCACGTCAGTGCCGCACTCCCGACATTATCTATCTTCCACGCAAAAACCTCGCCACCCCGCCACACCCGAAAATCCGCCCCAAAACGCAAAACTTTTTCTTTTTTGTCGGAATAAGAAAGCGGCCGGGCGCATAACATAAAGCGAAAGGAAAGCATTCCGAAAAAAAGAGGTGCAAAAAATGAACGACGGTATCGAATACGCAAGACTCATAGGAGTCCCTTCATCATCGTGCGAATACGTTCGCAGAAAGAAAAAGCCATTGCTTTTCAAAAAGAAAAACATAATAAAGAAAGTCAACGAAGAACTAGATTCGACGGCGGCGCCGATAGGAACAGTCGAATCGATCGAAGCCGCAACAATAGACTGTGAAAGCGATCGCTTTGGTGGATGCGACGATTGCTCGCTCGGTTCAGCCACGGCTTTCGAAACGAAAAGCGCGATTATCGACGACAAAAAAGCCTCGAAGCGCGAAAAACGCCTCGGCGCAATCATCACGGCGCAGGTCGTTGCGGTATTTCTGCTCGTCGCCGCGATAATGCTCACGAACATATTCTGGGAAAACAGCGGAATGAACACGCTGCTGAAAACCGTTTTCGGCACGGGCGTAACCGAAAAGATAGCCGACGAACGCGTTTACAGCGATTTCTCGCTTAACCTTCCCGTCAAGAGCGAAGGCGTCACCCTCGTAAAAGGCGTAATTTCCGTTGACGGCGAATACGCGCTCTATCCCGTCTGCGAAGGCAAGATCGAAAAAATCGAAAAGGGCGAGGACGGAAAATATTCGATAACGATAAAACACAGCGACAATTTCTCGAGCGTGATAAGCGGAGCCGACCTCGTTTACTTCACCGAGGGCGCGTCGGTCAACCGAAACGTACCCGTCTGCCACACGAACGGCAAAGCGTCGGTCTGTCTTTACGATAACGGCACACTTCTCACCGACTATGCCGCCGTGGAAAATTCGATCGTTTTCAATAAATGAAACTCGGCATTCACCCGCTGTTTTTCGTTTTCGGATTATACTTTGCTCTGACCGGCAAAGTATTTTTATTCCTCACGTTTACGCTGACCGCGCTTATTCACGAATATGGGCATGCCGCTGCGGCGGAAAAACTCGGCTACAAGATGAATAAAATCACTCTTATGCCTTACGGAGCAGTCGTTAACGGTGCTATAGGCGGACTTTCATACAAAGACGAGATTTCCGTCGCACTTGCCGGGCCGCTCACAAACATCGCCGTATGCGTGCTTTTCGTCGCGCTCTGGTGGATATTTCCGGAGATATATCCGTTCACCGACACGGTTCTGCTCGCCAATCTTTCGGTCGCGTCGGTCAACCTGTTACCGGCATATCCGCTTGACGGCGGGCGCATTCTATCCGCCGCGCTGTCGCTCAGATTCGACCGCAAAAAAGTCATGCTCGCGATGAAAATTTCGGGCGTCGCGATCGGCGTCGCTCTTCTCGGTCTGTTCGTGTGGTCGCTGTTCAAAACGCCCAACCCGTCGCTTTTGTTTTTCTCTCTCTTCATTCTGACGGGCGCGCTCAAAAAAGCCGACCAGAATTCATACGTCCGCGCCTATCTCAAAACGGGCACACTTTCGGGCGGCATAAAAGAAAGCAAGCGATATCTCATAAGCGGCGGCGCGACGCTGAAAACGCTTATGTCGAAAACTTCGGACGATTTCGTATACGCGCTCGACGTGGTTGACGAAAAGAGCGGAAAGATTAAATCCCTTTCTTTCGATCAGACGCGCGACGTCCTCGCAAGCTATCGATATTACGACACGATTTCTCAAATTATTCACGATATCGCCCCGTCGCCGCGGGCATAAAAAAAGACAACGAAAAAGCGCACCGACGGTTTCAACCCGCTCGTCATGCGCTTTTATTTTGCTCAAAAACCGTCCTATAAGTCGATTATCGAATATTTCACTTTCACTCTTATATACTATGATGTTTGATATTCTTTTTTCTACAATATGCGGCGGCGATCGAAGTTTCGGAACAGATAACCGTAACGTCGTCGCAACCGTTGAGAACGCCCCACCCGAACTCGGAAACGGAATCGGGAATGACGAGTTTTTTCATCGCCGTGCAACCGCGGAAAGCGATATCGTCTATCCGCGTGACGCTTTCGGGGATGATAACCTCGACGAGCGAAGCACAATTATAGAACGCCCCTTCGCCGATTTCGGAAACGCTGTCGGGAATAGTGACTTTTTTTAGATTTTCACAGTCGCAGAACGCCCAGTCGCTGATATTCGTTACGCTGTCGGGCACTTCATATTCCGTTTTTTCGGAGCAAGCGGGAAAACAAATAAGTTTAGATTTACTCTTATTGAACAAAACGTTCTCAACCGTCTTATAGTTCTTACTCTTTGGATCTGCAACGATTTCCGAAAGATTTTTGCACCCGCGGAAGGGGCTCATGCCCATAAAATTGACGGACGCGGGAATGAAAATTCTCTTTAGCGACAAACAATCCTTAAACGCGTTTTTGCCGAATTTTTGCACCTCGCCCGCAAAAACCACGTCGGAAAGCCCCGTGCAACCGCTGAACACCATATCATCAATCTTGCTGACGTGTTCGGGAATCACGATTTCCTTGAGTTTTGCGCAATCGGCAAACGAGCTTTCGCCGAGCACTATGAGCGACTCGGGCAACTTAATGCTTTCGAGCGACTTACAGCTATTAAAAACACCGCCGTAAATTTCAGCCATATTGTCGGGCAGAGTAATCGCCGAAAGCGACGCACAGTTTTCGAATGCGCGCTCGCCGACTTCGATCTCGCCGTTTTCGATCACCACGCTCGTAAGTTTTATGCAATCGCGGAAAACGCTGTCGCCGACCGACTTGATTTGTTTACCGAGTCTGACTTCGCGAAGCATTTTGCAGCCGCGGAACGCCTCGTTTCTGATCGTTCTCAGTTCGTCGCCGAAATTTATGCTTTCGAGTTTTTCGCAATTCTTGAACGCGGCGGGTCCGATCTCCGTAACACCGGACGGCACGGTAATCGACGGGCTTCCGTCTTTACACTTGACAAGCACGCCGCTTTTTACCTCAAGCGCGCGCATCGCCTCGGTCGGCAGCCCCGAAATGAGTTTTGCGATATATTTTTCGGTATGAATCCCCTCGCTCTTCACGTGCTGAAGATTTTCGAGAATAAATCTAAGCGACGCCGGAATATCGATATTGTCCTCAAGATAGAGCGGATAGATTTTTTTGTCATACTTAAACGCCGTAATGATTTCCATTCCGCAGAATTTGGACGCCATCGAACTCGTCGAGATAAAGACGATGACGGCGCACGACTTGATAATACGTTGTTTCAATTCTTCGCGGAAGTCGTCTCCTATTTCCATCGCGTCGTCGTACCAAATCCGGAATTTTTCTCGGTCGAGTTTTCTCAGAACGCCGTCAACTTTCTCGGTATCGACGTGCGAATAACTTATAAAAAGATAAGGCTCGTCCCCGTCATACGGCTCGATTCCGATCTTATATTTAAAATTGTTCTCTTGCATTTTCTCCTCCGTAAAAATATATCGTTAAAATATTTCTATAAATTTTTCCTCTCACCGAGCCATACAACTCCTTTTTTCAGACTTCTCCGTTACGCTACAACTTCTCTGAAAGCCTCGTACTTTACTCAAATCACCAGCGCAAGCACGCCAAGACAAGTCAGAAGAGTCGGAATGGACACGATCGCCCCGTACTTCACGAAATCGAGATACCCGAACTTCACGTCATATTTTTTGAGAAGGGACGTCCACATAATACCGGCAAGCGCGCCGATCGGCGTAAGATATGCGCCGAGATTAGAACCGACGACCGTCGCATAAAGCGCCTTCGACAAAACCACCCCGTCGAGCGCGGACATAACCGGGCAAAACAGCACGCTCATCGGTATATTATTGATCACGTTCGCCGCAAAAAACGAAGCCGTTCCATATTTCAAAATCGGCAGTTTATCCCCGAATAACCGACCTATAGCCTCGGTAATACCGTTTTCGCTTAATGACAAAACCATAACGAACATCGACAAAACGAACGGAACGAGTTGCCAAGGCAATCTCTTGACTGTCGTCGAAACGGGAGTAAGTTTTCTCTTTCTCAAAAGGCTCACCACCGTCGCGATAAGAAGTACGCTGACCGCGAACGAGAACGAAATGATCCACATCTCGACGTCGAAATACGAGCAAACCGCAAGGAGCACCGTGCATACCGCAAGATGAATTATTCCGATTACCAAAAGCGGCTTGTCCTCGATTTTGCAATCTTCGAACTCTGGCTCGGCTTTTTCCGAAAGTTTCTTGCCGAACACGACGAGAAGAAGAACATACGCAACGAGCGCGGATGCAAGCGTCGGCAAAATCATCACTTTGAGATATTCCACGAAATTGACCGAATACGCCGTCGCGATATAAATATTCGTCGGGTTACCGATGATGAACATCATACTCATCGTATTCGCGGCAATGAACTCTCCGACGAGATACGGCACGGGATCGATCTTTGCGTTTTTCGAAAAATAACAGATGAACGGCGTAAACGTCAAAATTATTATGTCGTTCGACGTAAAAACCGTAAGCACCGAAACGGTCAGATATAACACGGTGAACAGTTTGCGCTGACTTCCGCCGGCGAATTTTAACGTCAGATTTGCGAGATAGCGAAAAAATCCCAGTTCGTCGAGAAAAATCGAAAGCACCGTCATCGAGATAAACAACACGAGTATTTTTAGCGGATTGACCGCTGTGTTTTCCGTGAATTTTTTCCCGAGTGTTCCGAGGTCGATCTGCCCGCAAGCGATAATCACCACCGCACCGAGAAGCACGACCACCCAATAAGAATCGAGCGAAATCTTCCCGAGTTTGATTTGCGGAAAGAACAAAATACTTAAAATCATAAGAAGGCAAGTAACGCCGACTATCGCAAGAGCAATCATTATATAATTCAACCCCGATCAGGTTTTATCGAGCCGTAACCCCAAAAGCATCGTTTTTCGCGCGGCACCTTTTCATCGAACCGAAATACGCCGAGTACATTATAATATAAAAACATCGTTTTTGCAACGATTTTGCCAAAAAAACGATGTTCTATAGTTATATTTATATATACGTTTACGATTTAATACATTTTTCACGTCATTCTGAGCCTTGCTTTTTACTCTGCTTCCGAAGAATCCGGGCACTTTAGTGCCGCACTTAAAACATGGTCTTACTTAAAAAGTGCGGGGCTTGCGCCCCTGGATCCCTCGTAAGAAAGTCAAGTAGGCTCATCTCGGGATGACGAGTTAGAGAATGTGACGATGACTTATTGACAGAGAATGAGCTCAACCGTCAGAAGCACTTCACGAGGTCGATAAGCACCGCGAACAGTAAAAGCGCCACGAGCCCGACGGCATGAATAGTCCCCTCGACCTTACGATTGACGGGTTTTTTTCTGATCCATTCGATAAGCACGAAAACAGCCCTTGCGCCATCGAGCGCGGGAATGGGCAGAATATTGAACGCGGCAAGGCTTACGCCGATAAACCCCGCGATCTGCAAAAGGTATTCGAACCCGTAAGAAACGTATTGCGAAGTAATGGTAATCGTGGTAACGGGCCCGCCGAGCGCCTCGATTCCGAGCTTACCCGTAAGCAGTTGCCCGAGCGCGGAAAAGGTCGAGCCCGCGGATTTAAACGAATTGACGAACCCGCGCCCCATACTTTCAAAAAAGCCGTAGCGCACGTTAAGACTGCTGATCCTGAAACTCGTCGCGACCGCGTTTATTCCGAAATACTCGTTAAACTTTTCCGCCGACGCTTTCACTTCGGCGTTAAATCCGTCGAGTTTATATTCGAGAAGAATTCTTTCCGCTTCAGTGTCTGAAACCGAGCGCGAAATGTAAAAATACGCCGTATCCCCTTCGTTATAAGAAGCGAGCGCAAGCCGCATCTCGTCGAGCGAATAAACGCGCATCTCCGCGAGATAGTTTTTCTCATCGATCGCATATTGTTTCTTAACTCCGTTTTCATAAAAAACGCAATCGGTATAACCATCCGTCCCAGCGAGCGAAGCGTCCGAAAACTCGGGTTTTTCTTTCGTGAGCCGAAGCACGTAATCACCCTTGATAAGCTTGGTCTGATCATATTCCGAACTGTCCGAAATGCCGAATATCGTTGCTATACCCAGACTTTTGAATACTTTCGAATAGTCCTGAAGGTTCTTCGAATCGGGATCGCAAAGGAGTTGCAGACTGACCGTTTTCTTCTCAGCTTTTTTCACCGACACAGTTCCGTCCGCCTGAACGCCGCCGCGAAGAACGACAGCCTCCACGTAGTCGCCCGCTTTTTTCCCTTTAAGCGCGGCGATCATATCCGTCGAAAGATAAATATCTTTTCCGTTAAGTTTGACGATCACGTCGCCCGACTCGAGCGCGGAAACAGACTCGGCGTGCGGCACCGTTTCAAACGCCTGATAACTCGTCTGCCCGTAAATTCCGAACGCAAGCATAAAAATGATTATCGCTGCAAGAAAATTCATCGTCGCCCCGGCAAGCAAAACGAGTATTCTCTGCCACGGCTTCTTATTATTAAACGCCCCTGGATCGGATTCACCCTCCGACTCCTCGTCCTCGCCCTCGAACGCGCAAAACCCGCCGAGCGGAAGCGCGCGGACGGAAAAAACTTCGCCGTTTTTCTTCGTCTTTTTATAAAGCGCGGGGCCCATTCCGATCGCGAACTCGTTGATTTTGAACTTAAAAATCTTACCGACGAAATAATGCCCGGCTTCGTGAATCGTGATCATAAACAAAAGTATGAGAATCGCAACGACGATCGAGCCTATGCTCCCCAGCACCGACGCGCATATATTACCGAAAATATTCATAACTTCTCCTTAAAGCGTCTGTAAACCGCTTCTCTTGCTCTTTGGTCGGCATAAGCGAGCGTTTCTTCCGTCACCGAAAGCGGCGTAGCCGTGTCAACCGCATACGAAAGATAATCGCTTATTTCCGTAAATTTGATTTTCTTTTCGAGGAACAATTTTACCGCTTCCTCGTTTGCCCCGCTCACCGCGCAAGGATAAATTCCACCCGCCTTCGCCGCGTCAACCGCGATCCTGAAACAGGGATACCTTTTTTCGTCGAGTTTGAAAAACGAAAGATTCCCTTCCGTCAGATCGAGCGGTTTCACGTCCGTCTGTTTTCTTTCCGGATAACTCAACGCGAGCTGTATCGGAATATCCATCGACGGCGAAGAAAATTGGGCTATAAGCGCGTTATCGGCATATTCGACCATAGAATGAACGATACTCTGCGGATGAACGAGCACTTTGATTTTCTCGAGCGGCGCGTCGAAAAGCCACTTCGCTTCGATCACTTCGAGCCCCTTATTAAACATCGTCGCGCAGTCGATCGTGATCTTCGGCCCCATATTCCAGTTTGGGTGCAAAAGCGCTTTTTCGGGCGTAACCGATTCGAGTTCGTCGATTGGTAAATCCCGTAGTGCACCACCCGATGCCGTCAGAATAATATTTTTAAACGGACGAGTTTTATCGAACGCAAGCGCCTGCCAAACGGCAGAATGCTCGCTGTCCACGGGAATTATCTGAACGCCGCATTTCTTCGCAAGCGGCATAACGATCTCCCCGCCCGCAACCAACGCTTCCTTGTTCGCCAGCGCAACGTTCTTTCCCGTTTTAATCGATTCAATCACGGGTTTAAGCCCGCAAAATCCCGTCACGCTCACGAAAACGACGTCTGCTTCGGGTAAAACGCAGTGCAAAAGCGCATTTTCTCCGGTATAAAGCGTCGTTTCTCGCGGGATCGCGGAAATCTTACTCACGCTTTCCGGGTCGGATAGCCCCGCGACCGTCGGTCTATATTTGTTGATTTGTTCGGAAAGCAGTTCCGCGTTTCTGTTCGCCGCAAGCGCGACCACGCGATATTCATCCGGGTATCTGTCGACGACTTTAAGAACCTGCCGCCCGATCGACCCGGTGCTTCCGAGTAATGCGATTTTTTTCATTATCACGTTCCCGTGGCTTTTGTTTAACTTCCCGATCCCGAAAATCGGCGCGTCGCAAAAGCCAATCACTTTAATTTTATGCAAAAAAAGCCGTTTTTAGGAGTTTCCTTCAAAAAACGGCTCATTTTCTTAATTCTTCACAGTAAAGCCGATACAAAATAGATAAACACGGACGCAAATATCAGCCCGTCGATACGATCGAGCATCCCTCCGTGCCCCGGAAAAATCTTCCCGGAATCTTTTATACCCACACTTCTTTTAATAAAACTCTCCACAAGGTCGCCGATCTCCGTAAGAGCCGCGGCGAGTAACCCCACGATCCCGAAATAAACGTACGGATTGGTCGATAAATGGTAAACGAACGAATCTTTCAGTATGGCGTAAACGACGATCGCTCCGACCATACCCCCGATTAAACCGCCTATAGCCCCACTTATCGTTTTATTCGGACTTATGTCGGGACACAACTTTTTACCCTTAAAGGTCCGCCCGACAAGATACGCAAACACGTCCGCACACGGCGAAACCACGAACGTGAGAACGAGCGCGAAGAACGAAACGTTCCCGAGGTTATTTGTAAGCGTCAGCGGAATAAGCAGTACCGCTGGATAAATAAGTGCGAAAACCGAATACGTAACGCTTTCGAGCGAGCGCTTTCCGCCCGAAAACACGGGAAGTACAAGCAGTATGCACGCAAACACCGCATACGGCACGAAAAGCCCCGCCGCATCGAAAATCGCCCCGAACACGTTCGCAAACACTACAGCCGAAACGCAGAGAATTTTCTGATGTAAGCCGGTCTTTTCGCCGAGCGCGATATTTATCTCAACCGCGGCGATAATCGAAATTCCCGCAATAAGAATAAGGAAAAGCCTTATATCTATCGTCCGTAGGAAAAAAAATCCCACCGTCACGGCGACGATAACAGCCCCCGTCAAAGTTCTTTTTAACATTAGTTTTTACCGAAGCGCCTCACCCTCGTCGCATAAACGTCGAGCGCGCGCTTCACTTCCTCGCGAGAAAAATCCGGCCACAAAACCGGCGAAAAATATAATTCGGCATATGCCGCCTGCCACAGCAAAAAATTACTGAGCCTTATCTCACCGCCCGTGCGGATAACGAAATCGAGCGGACAAAGTCCTTTCGTATAAAGCATTTCTTCGACGTCTTTTACCGTCGGGTTCACGATACCGTCCGCGTGCAAAAGTTCGAACACCCGACAAATCTCTTGTTTGCCGCCGTACGCGATGCAAATATTCAGAACGCGCTCCTCGAACTTTTCGGTAAGTCGCGTCTGTTTCTCGATCTCGCGCTTAAGTTCGTCCGAAAGCATCCCGAGATCGCCCGAAACAACGAGCCGCACTTGCTTTTTAACGCCGTAATCCCCGTACTTTTTGATTCCTTTTTTCAAAAGGCTCATAAGTTCGTCGACTTCTTCTTTGTCGCGTTCGAAGTTCTCGGTTGAAAAAGCGTATAACGAAACGACTTTCACTCCGCTCAAAAAGAGTTCGTCAACGACGATTTCGGCGTTTTTCGCGCCCGCATGGTGTCCGAAAGACCGTTTTTTTCCGCGGAGAGCCGCCCATCTTCCGTTGCCGTCCATAATAACTCCGACGTGAGCGGGAATATTATTGTTTTTAATCAAACGATCATTACGTCCTTTTCTTTTTCCGCCGCAGCCTTATCGATTTTCTCGATCGTTGAGGTGACCGAGTCCTCCACGGAGCTTGCGAAATTATCATATTCGTCCTCGGTAATTTCTTTGGCGGTTTTCATTTTCTTAAAAACGTCGAGCGTATCGCGACGAATATTCCTCGCCGCAACTTTGGTGTCCTCGCACATTTTTTTGATCTGTTTAACGAGTTCTTTTCTGCGTTCTTCGGTGAGAGCGGGGAACACGAGCCTTATAACGGTACCGTCGTTAGTCGGTGTAAGCCCGATATTCGCCTGAAGAATAGCCTTTTCGACGGCTTTAAGCATCGATTTATCCCAAGGCGCAACGACCAGACAGGTTCCGTCGACGACGGACATATTTCCGACCTGATTGATGGGCGTCGGCGTACCGTAATAATCGACGTTCACCTTATCGAGTACGCGCGGATTAGCTCTTCCGACTCTGACTTGCAGAAGATCTTCTTTAAAAACGCTGAATGTTTTTTCGAGTTTTTCCTCGTTTTCCATAAGTATTGTGTCGATTTTTTCCATATCGGCTGCCATAGTATAAACCTCCCGTAATTATCTTTTTTATTATATAAAGTAAAATTTTTCTTTAAATCAAACGTCGTTTGCGATAAGTTTTAATCGCGATTTCTTTCCTTGTAAACCCGACAAAACCTTAACTTTGCTCAAAGTCCGAATAATTTATTTCGCGAAATTTCCGATCACGGTACCCGCGCCGAGTTTTCCCGCAAGCGCTTTTTCGATTGATTTTTCCGCTTCGAGCGCAAACACGTAAACGGGAATATCGTTTTCCTTGCAAAGAACGACCGCCGAAGTATCCATCGCCTTAAGGTTAAGGCTGACGAATTCCATATAATCTATATTGTCGAATTTCTTCGCGTCCGCATTCGTTTTCGGGTCGCTGTCATAAACTCCGTCGACGTTTTTCGCGAGAAGAATCATATCCGCGCCGATCTCGGCTGCGCGAAGCGCGGCAGTCGTATCGGTAGAAAAGAAAGGACATCCCGTACCGCCGCCGAAGATGACGACCGTACCGTTTTTTAAAAGTTCGTCTGCGTTTTTGCGGTTAAACGGCTCGGCGATATGCTCGATCGCGAAAGCCGTTTGAACGCAGGCTTTAACGCCGAAACTTTCGACCGCTTCGCTCAGACACATTGCGTTCATAACCGTCGCGAGCATTCCCATATAGTCTGAAGTCGTGCGGTTAATGGGGAGCGATTCGCGCCCGCGCCAGAAATTACCGCCGCCGACGACGACCGCGACTTCCGCGCCCGCTTTAGCCGCGTCAGCGATCTGTTTCGCCACGCGCGCGAGCGTTTCTCCGTCATAACCTTTGCCGAGTTTGCCTGCGAGTGCCTCGCCGCTGATTTTCAGCAGCACTCTTTTATATCGGATGTCCATAATAAGCGCCTCTTTCGTTTTCACCATTATACTATATTATAGGCTTTTTGTCTATTTGAAATAACGAAATTTCCGCCGAATTCAAACAAAAAAAACAACGGAAGCCGCGTCCGTTGTCATTTTTTAAAAAAAGCCGCCCCGCGTTATGACCGAATCGCCCATTTCCCGCATTTTCCAAAGCATATTTTCAAGTTTTCCTTTTTGTCGCAATTCCGCACTTTTCAGCTTTCCCCTTCGGAGCGATTTCCCCGCCAAACGGGGGAAATGTCGCAATGCGACAAAAGGGGCGCGCCGCGCGTAAGCGGAGTGTGGTGAATCAAGCGTCTTTCGCGAAGATTTGACGGATGAGGGTAAAAAGTCTGATCTCGCCACGCGTATCATTTTTCCCGTCATCCCAAACCTTAACCGCTTGTTTGTTTTCACTTCGTCATCCCGAGCCTTGCTTCCCTGTCTTTCTTCCGAGGGATCCGGGCGCGCCAGCGCCGCACCGCACTCTCTATCTCACGCACAATTACTCTCAAACTTTCAAAACTCTGCCCCTAAAAGAAGTAAAAAAACTGTCGCAGGCTACGAACCGCACCCCGCAACAGTTTTTATTTCTTTTCTGAAATATCACGACACCCGAGCGCAACACGCCCGCAGCATTAATCTTCTTTCTTGCTGTTTCCGATAAACGTACCGAAAGAGGTAATATTTCCTTTTTCCTTGGGTTTACCGTAAATCATAGTGCCGCTTCCGCGTCTGTCGTCGCGTCTGCCATCACGATATCCGTCACGTCTGTCGTCGCGACCTTTGCCGCCGCGATATCCGCCCTTTCCGCCGTTACCTCCGCGATTATATCCGCCGCCGTATGCCTTACCGCCATACGATTTTCCGCCGCGGTTGAAATTACCGCCGCGTCTGTTGTCGTTGCGATTTCTGTCGGCAAGAATAGGTCTGTCGTCGCGCAATTCGTTAGGAACGATAACGATATATCTGTTTGGTTCCTTACCCTCGGACTCCGTTTTAACGTCCTTATTATCCGCAAGCGCGGTGTGAATAATGCGTCTTTCGAACGGATTCATCGGTTCGAGCTGAATTTTTCTGCCCGTTCTGACCGCTTTGTCCGCAAGTTTTTCCGCAAGACCGTTGAGCGTTTCTTCGCGTTTTTCTCTGTACTGTTCGCAGTCAACCACGACGCGCTTATAATCTTCGCGTCCGATATTCGCAACAGCGCCCGCAAGGCACTGAAGCGCGTCGAGAAGTTCCCCTCTATAGCCGATAAGGAACTGCGTGTTCGACGAAATGAGATTGATACAGATCTTGTCGTCGTCGCGCGTTACCTCGGTGGTAACGGGAACTTTGATCATATCGAACACGTCCTCGAGAAATTTGATCGCTCTTTCCGAATCGCTCTGCTTTTTGCTTACAACAACTTTCGCGGGTACGGATTTCTTAAAAATTCCGCCTTTCTGCGGCTCTTCGATTACTTCGTAATCAACGTCGTCTACACTCACTCCGAGCTGCTCCGCCCCCGTCTGCACGGCTTCTTCGATCGTTTTGCCGTATGCTTCGATTTTTTCCATATATAACGCTCCTTACTGCGCAAAAATAGCGCAACTTGATCGATATTTCGTCGGACGATTAACCTTCATCGTGTCGATAACCGACCTATACGGCGTTTTCCGCATAAAATCGCCGACACCGCGCGCAAGATATCAAAAGCGCGCAAATCCGTCCGCCCGTACGTTTTATTTTTTCTTTTTACCCTTATTTTTGTTGTTCTCTTCGATCTCTTTAATTCTTCCGGTTCGTTTCAGTTCGAGTTCATAAGCCTCTTTCTGCGCCTGACGCTCGAAACCTTTTTCGACGAAATAATTAATGAGAAGAGTCGACGCAAGCCCGAACACCGAACTTACCACCATATAGATAGAGAACGATGCCGTATACATAAACGAGAAGAAACCGAACATAAGCGGCATCATCCAGGTCATCATCTTCTGCGTCATAGCGGAAGTTCCGTTTTCGCCTTCGACGGTCGAAAGTTCCATCTGCGACTTATTCGCCTTATTCATCACGATCTGCGAAAGCAGCATCGTGCCGATCGACAAAATAACGAGTATAAGATATCCGTTAGGTTCTTTTTTCTCTTTCGAGAGGTTCGCGGTAAGTTCTTTATATTGCTCTTCCGAAACACTCGTGATTCTGTTGTTTTCACCGCTGCACTGCGCCTTGCACGACGCTATGCAACCGGAATTCGTAACGAAATTATAGCTCGCGAACGAATCCTTGATCGGGTGCTCCCACGGCAGGTCCTGCGACCAGATGTTTTTAACCCAAAGAAAGGAAAGATCGTGATTGCGATATTCTTCGGCGGCGGCAACTCGCCCCGCTCCCTTGATATCGGTGCGCACGAAGTTTTCCGCATTTCTTTCGACGACGAGCGTACAAAGCGTTTTCGTCATGCTCTCGGGTGTATTTTCGCCGAGGTTAGCAGTATATTGCACCTCGCCGGCCTCGTTTTTGATCATAACGCCGTTTTCGCCGACGGAATACTCTGAAAGCAAACCTTCCTCGCCCTTTTCGATCTCGTCATACAAAAGCCCGAGTTGCGAAGAAGTCATCGCGTCAAACGTAAAACTCGCGTCGTAATCGGAATTTTCGGTCACGTCGAATCCGAACGAATCCTTAAGAGTGGAATTTTCGTAGTAATATTTAAGATTAACCAGTCTTTCGCCGTCCTTATACGAAATATAGTTCGTACCGTGAACGCTGTCATACTCGTCGATCGCCGTTTCATACGCCTCGCTCATGCGGCAGAAAACGTTAAAATTGGCATAATTCGAATAAGTCGAGAACTGCCCGATAACGACGATAAAGAAAATAAGATTGAGCAGGGTTGGCAAGCACGCGGAAAAAGGACTGTACCCGTTTTCCTTGTAAAGCTCCTGCATCTTTTTCTGATACAACTGATTATTGTTGGCGTACTGCCGCTGAAGTTTTTCCAGTTCCGGGCGCATTTTTTCCATTCTGATGGAATTTTTTCTCGTCGAAACGCGCGAAAAAATATCGAACGGAAGAGTTATGAGTTTCAGAATCAGCGTAAACAGAATAATACCGACGCCGATACTCCCGCAGCCCTCTATTAGCGACTGAATGATTTTTCCGAGCCAGTCGAGCCGTACTTCGTTGATAATACGTCCGATAGTAGCGACGGACGCGGTAAGGAAGTTAGAAAAAAACATTTTTCTCCTGATCTGATAGTTTGTTTGTCGTTTGCGCCCCGCGGTACAGGTCTGACAAAGCACCTGATAGCAGCTAATAAAGCCACTTTTTCACTTCGGGATCGTCCGGCGGATCATATCCCCCGGGATTGAGCGAATTACATCTTAAAATCCGTGATAAAACTAAACTAAAAGCCTTGAAAAAGCCGTATTTTTCAAACGCTTCCATGGCGTAAACGCTGCACGTCGGCGTAAAAATACATCCGCTATTCAAGCCTTTAGACAAATATTTTTTATAAAGTTTTAAAACAAAAACGCAGAACCGATTGATCGGCGACATGACACACTCCACGACGCGGCGAAATTTTCTCTTTCTAAAATCTCTCAAACGAAAACCTTTTACTTTAAGCCGCCCCGATAAATCCAATCACGGAATTCACCTTTTGCGGTTTGCGGAAAATCATCGCCTCGCAAAATCTCACGGCAACTCTTCACCGCTTCACCCGAGAAGTTTTTCTTTCGTAAGCGTGAGGGCGATATCTCGTTCGAACTTTTCGAACGAATACTCTTCCGCAACCTTCGGCACGATCACGAAATGGTATTTTCCGTTAATCATCGGAACTTTCTCCCTCATAATTGCCCGAAGCAATCTTTTGATCCGATTTCTCACGACTGCGCCGCCGTGTTTTTTTCCGACGGAATATCCGATTTTCAATTCTTTTGCCGGCGCGTAAACGATCATAAGGTATTTTCCGTAAATTCTCTTACCGGTTTTGAATACCTTATCGAAATCGCTGCGTTTTTTTAATCTGATTTCCACTGATTCACCGCTCGCGAAAACGACGCTTTATATCGCGGTCTTACGCGGAAAGTTTATGACGACCTTTAGCTCTTCTTCTTTTAAGAACATTTCTTCCGGACTTCGTAGCCATTCTTTTTCTGAAGCCGTGAACTTTGCTTCTTTGTCTTTTCTTGGGTTGATAAGTTCTTTTCATTGTATATTTCCTCCGATTGCTAACTTTTTAAAGTTAAACGCTTTATCTATTTTATTGATTTTGATATCTTTTGTCAACGCTTTTTCGCTTTATTCGGCATTTTGCGAAATCAGACGCGCCGATAATTGCTCCGTCTGTTCGATTCCGCGCGAAATTTCAAAGCAAACTTAGCTCAAAACCGTCCGAAACGGCACTTTTTAGATCTTTTACTTTCTCTTTTTCCGTCAGTTCATTCTGATCGGGAGAATCAGGTAAAGGCTATCGTTGTCCGAATTCGGTCTTATAATGCAGGGGGCTATCGGCGAATTTAGCGAAAATTTGATAAAATCGTCGCTTATCGCATGCAGACAGTCCGTAACGTAGCGGCTGTTGAACGCAATCGTAACGTCTTTCCCCTCGAGGCTGACGAGAACGTTTTCGCTGACCGTTCCGACGTCGGAGTTGGACGTAACGTTAACGTAATCTTCCTTCACGTCGAGAATTATCATGTTGTTCGTCATGGTGCGTGCAACGACGGAAGCGCGTGCGACGGCGTTTTCGAAAATAATCTTATTCGTCTTGAATTCGGTAACGAAACTTTCGGGAATGATATGTCTGTAATCGATATACTCCCCTTCGAGAAGTCTTGCCGTAAGAACCGTGCTGTTGACCTCAACCATAAGTTTTCCGCTCTGAATGACGATCGTCACGTAATCGTCGTCCTTATCGAGAAGACGAAGCAGTTCGTTGAGCGCGCGCGAGGGAACGATCGCTTTAATCGTGCCGTAAAGTTCCTTATACGGCTGACGACAGAACGCAAGACGGAACCCGTCGAGCGCGACGCAGTTAATCATATTCCCTTCCGCCTCTATAAGGCACCCTTTCAGAATGGGGCGGCTGTCGTCCTGCAAGCAGCAGAACGCAGTGCGGGTAACGAGATCCTTAAAGTCTTTCTGAAGCATCGTGAACGAGTTTTCGTTCAGATCCTTCTTTATAAGCGGAAAATCGTCCGCCGGGAAAGCGTTTATAAACCCGCAGGAAGAACTGTAAGAAATTTTAAGACGGTTCCCTTCGAGATAAAGTTCGAGTTCGTCCTCTTCTTCGAGTTTTTTAACGAGATCGGAAAAAATCTTTCCGTTGACGAGGACTTCGCCTTCCATAAACGTTTCGGAAGGAATGGTCTTTTCGATGGATATTTCGGTATCCGTAGCGAGCAACGTAAGATTATCGCCCTTGCAGGAAAGTTTGATACATTCGAGAACGGGATTCGGTCCCTTTCCGCTTATTGCTTTAACGACTTTGGATACCGCATTCGATAATTCGATCGCCTTGACGACGGTTTTCATTCACGCCTCCGTGATAAGAGATTATTTTTTTTATTTTTAACAATAGGATAAGTAGGCAGCCGTGGATATGTGTATATCCACCATTTTCCCGCATATAATCTGCGACTTTGCTTCACAATCGCTGTGTATATCTCTGTGGATATGTCACGTTTTCGTTGTGTACATCGCGTTTTTCTGTGGATAACGCCCGGAATTTATCGCAGATTATTCTTTTTTCGGATCAAAACGGACGAGCCTTGAAAAACCTTAGATAAAGGTGCGCGCCCGCGACTACAATTTATTCTAATGTTACCATTATATAATATAAACGGAAAAAAATCAATCAAATAACCGTGCTAACCGCTATTTTCACGCCGACTTATACTCAAACCGTCGAGTGCCGTCGAAATTTTACTGATAACGCACGAAGTTATACACAATTCCACAGGTTATCAACGTGGATAAAGAGTGTAAACCCGAAGTTATCCACATTTACCATCTATTTATCCTCTTTTTCAAAAAATCAAACTCAAATTTCTTCAATTTATCCCAACACTTATTTAAGGTTTCCGTTTGTTTTCGCTCTCTCGTCATCCCGAGCCTTGCCTGCCCGACGGACTTCCGAGGGATCCGGGGGCGCACCGCCCCGCACTCGCCATATTCTCTGACTTCCCCCTCATTTACCGCCACTTTACCGAAAGAACGTTTTTTTGTCGGTAACGTGTTGCTTTTATTCGCCTTAAATGATATAATAAAAGTCCTATGAATGACGAAATAATAACCGAAGTAACGGCAGGCGACGGCGTAAAAACCGAAAAATTTAAAAAATTCTGCGAATATCTCCTGTCCGAAAACAAAAAATTCAACATAACGGCGATCACCGATACGTACGGCGTATATCTCAAACACTTTCTCGACAGCCTGTGTGGAAAAGTCTTTTTCGAAAGCGGGAAAAAAGTCCTCGAAATAGGATCGGGGGGCGGTTTTCCGTCCGTTCCTCTTAAAATCTACGACGAGTCGCTCGATTTTACCCTCGTGGAAGCGAGCGCCAAAAAGTGCGCATTCTTAAACTCGGTAAAGGAACTTCTCGGTTTTTCCGCGTTTAAAGTCGAAAACACCCGCGCCGAAGATTTTGCGAAAAACCACAGAGAAGAATTCGATTTCGTAACCGCGAGGGCAGTCGCAAACTCCCCCGTTCTTTGCGAACTCACACTTCCTTGTCTGAAAATAGGCGGCAAGGGCGTCTTTTACAAGAATTTTTCGGAAACGGAAATAACCGACGCCGAGCGCGCCGCGAAAAAACTCAACTGCGAATTGATAGAAGTGTACCGATACGAACTCCCGGAGGTCCCGGGAGAGCGCTGCATAATCGTTGTGCAAAAGAAAGCCGAATGTCCCGCTGTTTATCCCCGCCCCTATAACAAAATCCTTAAAAAAACATTGTAATCCCGAGTGCTTTTAATCATTACGTATATAAATTTCAAATAAAAAAATACACTTTGCACAAAAATGTTTGTGTAAAAACAATAAAAAATAAATAAAAGTGTCTGAAAGTGCGAGATATCATTGACTTGTCCGAAATAAGGCTGTATAATAGGAGAAAGATGGTATCGAAGGGAGTAACGAAAACCGCGTGAACGTATTAAAAAACCGATTCCGCGTTTTTTTTCGGCACTTCAAAAAAACAAGAACAATACCGGAGGTTTATCCAATGAAGAAAATGACTATTGACGGCAACACCGCCGCGAGTCACGTAGCTTACGCTTTTTCCGAAGTTGCGGCTATTTACCCGATAACCCCGTCCTCTCCCATGGCGGAGTACGCGGACGAATGGGCTACCGCTGGCAGACTGAACATGTTCGGACAGAAGCTGCGTATGGCGGAAATGCAGTCGGAAGCAGGCGCTGCGGGCGCCGTTCACGGATCGTTGTCTGCGGGCGCACTCACCGTAACCTATACGGCGAGCCAGGGCTTGCTCCTTATGATCCCCAACATGTACAAGATCGCGGGCGAACTCCTCCCCACCGTATTCCACGTCAGCGCGAGAGCGGTTGCGGGACACGCGCTCAACATATTCGGCGATCACTCCGACGTAATGGCTTGCCGCCAGACGGGATTTGCTATGCTCGCATCGGCTTCCGTACAGGAAGTTATGGATCTTGCGCTCGTCGCGCACCTTTCCACTCTTAAAGCGAAAGTACCTTTCCTGCATTTCTTCGACGGATTCAGAACCAGCCACGAAATTCAGAAAATCGACGCGATCGAATACGACGAAATGAAGAAGCTCGTCGACATGAAGGACGTCGAAGATTTCAGAAAACGCGCGCTCAACCCCGAACACCCCATTCAGAAGGGTACCGCACAGAACGCGGATATATACTTCCAGAATAAGGAAGCGGCGAACAAATACTACGACGCTACCCCCGAAATCGTACAGAAGATGATGGATAAAGTTTCCGCTCTCACGGGCAGAAGCTATCATCTGTTCGACTACGTAGGCGCTCCCGATGCGGAGAACGTCATCGTCATTATGGGCAGCGGCGCGGAATGCGTTGAAGAAACCATCAACAAACTCAACACCGAAGGACATAAATACGGACTTATCAAGGTCAGACTGTACAGACCTTTCTGCACGAAAGCCTTCCTCAAAGCCATTCCCAAAACGGCGAAGAAAATGGCTGTTCTCGACAGAACGAAAGAACCCGGCTCGCTCGGCGAAACTCTCTACCTAGACGTCTGCACTGCTATTTCCGAAGCGAGAAAGAGAATTACCGTCGTCGGCGGAAGATACGGGCTCGGCTCCAAGGAGTTCAACCCCTCGATGGTTCTTTCCGTATTCAACAACCTCGAACAGGATAAACCCAAGAATCATTTCACCGTCGGTATCTACGACGATATAACCAACACTTCGCTCGACTTCTCGACGCAGTACGACGCCGCTCCGGAGGGCACCGTCAGCTGTAAGTTCTACGGACTCGGCTCGGACGGAACGGTCGGCGCGAACAAGAACTCGATCAAGATCATCGGCGACCACACCGATATGTACGCACAGGGCTATTTCTTCTACGATTCGAAGAAATCGGGCGGCATAACCGTATCGCACCTGCGTTTCGGCAAAACACCCATTCAGTCCACCTACCTTATCGACGCCGCAGACTTCATCGCCTGCCACAATCCTTCCTACGTACTCCGTTACGACATGGTAAAGGATCTTAAGGACGGCGGAAAGTTCCTGCTCAACTCCTCGTGGAACACCGTCGAAGAGCTCGATAAACACCTCCCCGCTTCGATGAAGAGAATGCTTGCCGCAAAGCACGCAAAACTTTATAACATCGACGCTATCAAGATCGCGGGCGAAATCGGGCTTGGCGGAAGAACGAACGCCATCATGCAGGCAGCGTTCTTCTATATCAACCAGAATATTATGCCTTACTCCGACGCCGAAGACTATATGAAACAGGCTGTCAAGAAGAGTTACGGCAAGAAAGGCGACGCTGTCGTCAACATGAACTACGCCGCGATCGACAAAGCGTCATCCGAACTCAAGGAAATCGAAGTACCCGCGTCGTGGGCTACCGCGACCGAGGGCGCGGCTCCGCTGGAAGTTGCGGACAACGAATATTTCAAGAATATTCTTCACCCCATTCTCTCTCTCGAGGGTGATAAACTTCCCGCTTCCGCATTCAATCCCGACGGCACCGTTCCCACCGGAACTACCAAATACGAAAAACGCGGCGTTGCGATCAAACTTCCCGTCTGGAACGCGGAAAAATGTATTCAGTGTAACCAGTGCGCGTTCGTCTGCCCGCACGCTTGCTTAAGACCGTCACTCGTCGCCAAAGGCACCGAGAAACCCGAAGGTTTCGAAACCAAGGACTGCATCGGGCTTAAGGGCTACGAATTCAGAATGCAGGTTTCCCCGCTCGACTGTATGGGTTGCGGCGTCTGCGCGAACGTATGTCCCGCAAAAGAAACCGCGCTCACGATGGTTCCCTTCGATCAGGTCGCGGCGAAAGAAGTTCCCAACTACGAATTCAGCGAACAGCTTCCCGAAACGGACGTTTCCGCTACTTTCAAAAAGAGCGGCGTAAAGGGCAGCCAGTTCAGTAAACCTCTCTTCGAATTCTCGGGCGCGTGCGCAGGCTGCGGCGAAACTCCGTACATCAAAGTAATCACCCAGCTCTTCGGCGACAGAATGCTCATAAGCAACGCCACCGGCTGCTCGTCGATTTACGGCGGAAGCGCTCCCACCTGCCCGTACACCACCAACAAGGAAGGGCACGGACCCGCTTGGGCTAACTCGCTGTTCGAAGACAACGCCGAACACGGCTACGGCTACTACCTCGCCTACGCTTCGAGAAGAGAAAAACTCGCTTCCGACATCGAAAAAGCGCTCGAAATCGGCGCAAAGGGCAGAATCAAGAAAGCGTTCGCCGAATGGCTCGAAAACAGAGGCGACGCCGAAAAGAGCAAAGAAGCCGCAAAGAACGTCATCACCGAACTTCCCGCGGCGATCAAGAACACCCGCGGCGAAATCAAACAACTTCTTAAAGAGATCGAAGCGCAGACCGACTGCCTCGTCAAGAAATCCATCTGGATCATCGGCGGCGACGGCTGGGCGTACGATATCGGTTACGGCGGACTCGACCACGTTCTAGCAATGGACGTAGACGTCAACGTACTCGTTCTCGATACCGAAGTATACTCCAACACCGGCGGACAGGCTTCAAAATCCACTCCCACCGGCTCGGTCGCGAAATTTGCTGCCGGCGGCAAGAGAATCAAGAAGAAAGATCTCGGTATGATGGCTATGAGCTACGGCTATGTTTACGTCGCTCAATGCTCTATGGGCGCCAACAAACAGCAGTTCCTGAACGCGATTACCGAAGCGGAAAGCTACAACGGTCCGTCGCTCGTCATCTGCTACGCACCCTGCATCAACCACGGTATCAACATGACTAATTCGCAGGCTGAAGAAAAGAAAGCCGTCGAAGCGGGCTACTGGCACCTTTACAGATACAATCCCGCCGTCACCGAAGGTAACCCCTTCACACTCGACAGCAAGGATCCCACTGCAAGCTATCAGGACTTCCTTATGGGCGAAACCAGATATACCAGTCTGAAGAAAGCACAGCCGGAACTCGCCGCCGAACTTTTCGAAAGAGCGGAAGAAGAGAATAACGCAAGACTTGCAAGATACAAAAACCTTGCAAAGAAAGACTGATCTCGACTAAATTCTGACTAAAAACTAACGTTAACGGGCGACGCCGTAATTTTACGGCGATCGCCCTTAATAACACAAAACAAAGGAGATAAAATGCAACAGGTATTCGAAGCTTTAATGCTCGTATGTTTCGGAATTTCGTGGCCTATTTCGGTCGTAAAAAGCATCAAGTCCGGAACGGCAAAAGGAAAAAGCATAATTTTTACCGTCGTAATCATCATCGGTTATATTTGCGGAATAATCGGTAAAGTAACCGGTGCCGTAGCCGCCGGAACCGCTTTGCCTTACGTTTTCTGGCTTTACATTCTCAACCTCGTAATCGTAAGCGTGGATTTCGTCGTTACGCTCATCAATAAGCGCAAGGACAAAATGAGAGAAGCCGAAAACAAAGACTAATCGAACTAAAAAGACTGTCGCCTGGGGCGGCAGTTTTTTTTCACCCTTCCGATTCTTTACTATTCTCTCCCGTTCCGACGTTCGCCGACATTCGAACCGCTCCGCCTGATTTTTTAATCTCTTTTTATGCGATAACGGACTTATAGCCCGATATTTCACGTACTATGTGATAGAACGGCGAAAAATTAAAACACGCGTTATTTATAAATCAAATAACTTTACAAAAGCCAGCCGATGTGATATAATTTGAATCGTATCATCGGTGCGCGTATGCCGTATATGCAAAAACGAATCCCCGAAACGGCGGAATATAAAATGGTTGAAATAAAAGAAGTAAACAATGCTCGGGAAAGAAAAAGATTTCTCGATTTTCCATATTCACTTTACAAAGGAAACGAGTGCTACACCCCGCCGCTGTACGGTGACGAAAAACTGATTTTCAGCAAAAAGAACGTATATCACGACACTTGCGAAAGCGTGTTTTTCAACGCATATAAGGACGGAAAGCATTCGGGAAGAATACAGGGAATAATTCAGAGCGCTTCGAACAAAAAAACGGGCGAAAATCGCGTCCGTTTTACGCGTTTCGACAGTGTCGATGACGAAGAAGTCGCCGCCGCGCTGTTCGGCGCCGTCGAAGACTGGGCGAAGAAAAGAGGTTGCGAAATCATCTGTGGCCCGCTCGGATATTCCGATCTCGAGCGCGAGGGGCTTTTAATCGAAGGTTTTGACCAGACAAACACGTTCGAAGAGCAATATAACCACGAATACTATGCAAAACTTATCGAATCGGTCGGCTTAAAAAAAGAAGTGGACTGGATCGAATACCGCGTTTTTAAGCCGAAAGAAAGAAACGAAAGGGTTCGCCGCATAAAAGATCGCGTGCTCGAGCGCTACGGTCTGCACATGGCGGACTGCAAAAACGTCAAGGAATTCATCGGTAAATACAAAGACGGCATTTTCCACGTTCTTGACGAGGCCTACAAAGATATTTACGGCACCGTTCCTTTCACCGATAACATGAAAAAACAGATGATCGACCAGTTCAATCTGATCATAAAGCTCGATTACGTCGGCGCCGTGCTCGACAAAAACGACAATGTTGTCGCGTTCGGTCTGTGCTTCCCCGCTATCGGCGACGCGCTTAAAGGCAGCAAAGGTAAACTTTATCCGCACACGCTTATCAAACTTTTGAAGATAGTCTCAAACCCCAAAAGGCTTGATCTCGGACTTATAGCCGTACTTCCGAACTACAAGAATCTCGGTGTGAACAGCATTGTCATCGACGGACTGATCGAACTTATGCTCCGCAAAGACATCGAATATTGCGAAACCAACCTTATGCTCGAGGAAAATTACGCAATACAGGCGCAGTGGAAATATTTCGATTTCATTCAGCACAAACGCCGCCGTTCCTACATAAAGAAAATCTGACGGTAACCGCTTTTGCGGAAAATCTCGCAAGTAAACGCCGCAAAAACAATCGCAAAAACAAAAAAGCATAAACCCGAAAAAAAGCTGTCACCCGACAGCTTTTTTTAATTTCAGCTCGTTTTTTCCCGTCATCACGATTCTGACAGCATACTTACATCATATCCCGTCATCCCGAGCTTCGCCCGACTGATGGACTTCCGAGGGATCCGGGCGCCCCGCGCCGCACCCCAACACAATCTTACTTTTAAGTCTTCCCCCAACGCGGGACAATTCCCCCGCCAAACGGGGGAAATATCGCAATGCGACAAAAGGGGCTCGCCGCGCGTAAGCGGAGTGTGGCAAATCAAGCGACTTTCGCGAAGATTTGACGGATGAGAACAAAAAAACAATGTTTTTTTCCAAAACACAATCTGACTTTCCAGCGCCCCCCTAATTTTTCAAAGCGTTTCTTTTCGCCCGTCTGACCTTGTTAATATGCCGCTCAAAACTTCCGTTATTGAGAATTTCCGCGATAAAATATTGTTCGAGAACGGGCACGGGGCAGGAATAAAACCCCGCCTGTTTATTATATAAATAATTAAGTTTTTCGGGAAGAACGGCGTAAGCCGCCCTGATCGACGGAAAAATCGTCCGCGAAAAAGAATTTAGATATATCACGCGCCCGGTTGCGTCGGCTGAAAAAATCGTGTCCGAAAGTCGCGAAAAAACCGAAAATTCAGAAGCGTAATCGTCCTCGATCAAAAACCCGTCCCTCTTTATCGCGAAATCGAGATATTCCTTTTTCTTGGACGCGTCGACCGAAATTCCCGTCGGATAGCTTTGAAACGGCGTCACGTGCAGAACGTCCGCACTACTGTTCAAAAGTTCTTCGGACGGAATCCCGCTTGCCGAAAGCGGCAATCTTTCAAACTTTACCCCGCGCGAAGCATACACCTTTTCGATTTTGTCATAACAGGGATTTTCGACGGCGAACCGCCTGCCGCACAAAAGATCGGCAAGCGTGCCGTATAAATATTCCGACCCCGCCCCGATAACGATCCGATCGGCGCTTACCTCGATTCCGCGATTGCGCAGAAGATACGCCGAAATCGCCTCCCGAAGTTCCGTAACTCCCCGATTAGGCGATTTTTCGCTCAATTTTTCCGCTTTATCGACGAGAATTTTTCTGACCGCCGACGCAAATACGCTAAACGGAAAATAGTCGTTTTCTCCCGCATTCGCAAACTCGCCGCCCGAAAAATCGGTATTGGCAAATCCGCCCGCCGTCAGCCGAACGCTATCCGAACTCCCGTATAAATCGTTTCTATACGCCGCAAAATACCCGCTGCGTTCTTTCGACGAAACGTACCCCTCGCTGCACAAAAGTTCGAGCGCGTGTTCCACTGTGATAACGCTCACGCCGAGGTTTTCCGCAATCGCCCTTTTCGACGGAAGTTTCGCCCCGAACGCATACTTCTGAAGGGTTATTTCTTTTCTGAATTTTTCATAAACCGATAAATATTTTTTCATTTTCACGTCCGATTGAGATTGAACTCCCCACACTACAAAACAAACTGGTCTTATAAAATAATATCGAATTGACTATTTTAATATTATCAAATCTATGTTATCATAAAGAAAACAAACAGTCAAGCGATTCCGCCGTCGTTGCAGACCTCTCGCAATTGTCATTAAAGCGGTTAAAATCAGACGTAAACGGAATCCGAAAAGGAAAAAAATGCAGAAACCATATTTCACGACGAAAAAAATTTGCATAACGGCGGCGTTTCTCGCGCTGAACGTGATCATGAGCTCGAGTTTTTTGAGTATTCCCGTCCCCGGCGGGCATTTATATCTTAACGATTCGATCATAAGCCTTGCCGCTCTGGTTCTCGACCCGATCTCGGCGTTCATAGTCGGCGGCGTCGGCGCGTTCATAGGCGACGCTCTGTTCTATCCGACGCCTATGTTCGTTTCCCTCGTAACCCACGGCTTGCAAGCGGTCGCGATATCGCTTATCTCCGGCACTGTCAGAAAAGACGGAAAACCGCAGATACTTCGCGCGATAATAGCGCTCGTCGTCGGTGCGCTGATTTCGGTCGTCGGCTATTCGCTCGGCCGCGCGTTCATTTACGCAACGCCGGAAACCGCAATGCTCAAACTTCCGTTCCAGATATTTCAGGCGTCCGTCGGCTCTGTAATCGCAGGAGTGCTCATTTATCTCACCCCGCTCGCCAAAGTATTTGCCGACAAAAAAACAACAACAGACGAATCATCTTCCGCCCCCGCCTCCGACAACTAACTTCCGCTCGTCAACGCTCTATCTCGTCATCCCGAGCCATACTCACCCGACAAACCTCCGAGGGATCCGGGGTCGTCAGCCCCGCACTCCCATCATAATTTAACGTTAAAAAAATTCCCCGACGGAACACCCGAACTTTTTCGAACTTCCGCCGAGGGCATTTTCATATTATCAAATCCGACGAGCATTAACCCCGTCATCTTGTAAACAACTTATTTTCAACCGAAACGACGAACGGCGGTTCTTTTTCGAGCCGTTTTTCATACGACGCCAAAAGAACGCCCGCCCATTTTTCGTCGCCCGTGAACTTTCTGAAAGCGTAATGCGCGCGCATTTTCCCGATTCCGTCCGTCTCGGATTCCGCAAAAAACTCTTCGGCGCGCTCCTTCATCTCGTCCGTCACACAGCCTTTAACGCACGCACGGAATAACACCTCGGGGAAAATAAGCGAATACTCCTCGTCCGTAAGTTCGTCAAGATAGCAAAGACTCCCGAAAGAATCCCCGCAAAGATTATCGCAGAACATATCGAGAACTTCAAACGCTTTCTCTCTGTTTTTCTTTTCCGCAGTGAATAAAAAATGAAAATACAGGGCTATAGGTTGATTATCGGACTTAATAACGTCCGCTTCATCCGGAATTTCTCCGAGAAGAATGACACGCTCGGTTTCCGCGCAAGCGGCAACGACTTCGACGTAATCGTCGTCCGAAAAGGCGACATTTCCGTCCGCAGTCTTATCCGAAGAAAGAGTGTTCGCCGCAATGATATAAAAGTTAGCCGTCTGCCCCGCCGTAAACAAGCAGAACGCCGCCGCGCCCGACGTCGCAACCGACAAAATCACGCCCGCCGCCGCGCCGATAACGAGAAACAAAAGCGAAAACAAAATACCGTAAGCCGCAACCGTCCGAATCTGTTTCGCGGTAACTTCCCTCGTCGGTAAGAAATGCGTTTCCCCCGCATTTTTTCCGAAAAACGTAAACGGCACGACCTTCTGATTTTCAAAATCGATCGTAACGATTCCGAGATTGACCTTAACCGCTTTAAGCCCGAACCGATTCGCCGCGACGATATGCCCCGCTTCATGCACGAGTACACCGCAAACGTAGTTCAGAATAACGCCGACCGCGCAATAAAGAACGGCAATTCCCGCCGATTCATCGAAAATCAGAATGCCGCACGCAAGCGTAAATCCGAACACGATGAAAGTCAAAATCGCGGGCAATAGATCGATTATCGCCGTTTTTCCATTCTTACTTTTGTGTTTCCCCATATTTTTTCCCCATAATATATTCGTAATACCCTTCTATATTATCGTTCTCGCTTACGATCGCGCAGTCGCTCCCGATATAACCGAGAACGGTCGAAAGAATGAGCGTCCCCGAATGGATAATATCCGCCCGCTTTTTCGGAATGCGAAACCGGTTTTCGATTTCTTCGCTCGTCATCGAATACAAAAGTTCGCAAAAATCAAAAAGTGCCTTGCTGCCGATAAGCCTTCCGTGATTTCTGTCGCGGTCATACGTTATATCTCCGCTCATCATAAACGAAATCGAAGTCGCCGTCCCGCCGATGGAGTAAACTTTCCCGCCGTTTCCGATTATACGGTCGCCGGCTTTATAGCTTTCGCCCGAAAAACAGACCGGCACGTCGCCGAATTTTTCGATTATCGGAGTGAGAAAAGCCTTCGCTTTTTCCAAATCTCTTTGAGCGTTGTCCGTAAGCACCACCGCGCCGACGGGCACAGAACGCGCATAAACGATTTTGCCGTTTGTCTTGACCGCGATTTCGGTCGAAGCCCCGCCCACGTCGATAACGGTGCCGTCGCCGTTTCCGATCGCGCCGTTGATTCCCGTTTCGCTCTCGGCTTCCCCGCTCAGAACGTCCACTTCAAACCCGTACCGACGAAAAAACTCGTCCGTAAAATCCTTGCCGTTGGTGCTGTTTCTGACCGCCGCCGTCGCAAACGCAAAAATCTCCGCGTTGCACTCTTTCGCCTTTAAAATCAAGCGATCGAGCCCCTCAAAAGTGCGGATAACTGACTTATAGGCGAGTTTTCCGCCCGCCATGTCTTTAGCGAGCTGTGTGGTAACGGTCTCCCTGAAAAAAACATTTCCGTTCGAAGAGATTCTGATTCGAACGGAATTGCTGCCAATATCTATGATTGCTATGTTAGTCATTGTTTGTTTTATCTTCGGGGTAAACGTATTTGAGTTCGCGCGCGCGTTCCTCGATTTTCCACTTACTGATCCAGACGTCTATGTCGTCCGTGAGTTCTTTCTGCTCCTCTTTAAGTTCTTCGATCTGCTGTTTCAACTGCTCGATTTTCGCCTTTCTGCCGTTTATGCTTACCATCTGATAAATCATAACCGCGATGAGAATAAATAATAACAGAACCATCGTTGCCGTGCTTGCGACGACGAGTTTTCTTTTTTTGTCGGGAGTCATAATATCTCTTTCTCCAAAGAAAAAGTTTATTTATGGCTTTATTATATATCTTTTCCGCAAAATTTGCAATAATTTTCGCAAAAGTTTTTTTATATATAAAAAACCCGAGTAAAAAGCAGAGCAAAACGTACGGGCGCAGATCGGGAAACCGATAAACGAATCTTATATAAGCGAACGCCGCACCCAGGAAAAATCCGCGAAAAAAAGTTCCGACGAAGAGGAAAATTTTAGTTTTTACGCAGTAAAAAAATTCAAACGGCGCCGAAACGACCCCGCATAAGAACCCCGCCGCAACCGACAAAATGGCGTAATAAAATTGTCCGTCCGCGCTGAAAATCATTTAACGAGTCGCTTCAAAAATCCGTTTTTTTCGCCTGCATATCTGATTTCGCTGACCGTTCCGTCGATAAAGAGCGTCGCGCTTTGCTTCGAAAACCCCGCCATTTTCAGCCCGGACCCGAGAATTACGACTTTTTTATTCCCCACGAGCGTAAAAACGATTTTTTCGGCGGTAACTCCGTCAACGTCGCTCACCCCGGTAACACACGTTTTTTTTCTGTCCGTAACGGTAATAACCTGCGCGCCTTTTTCGTCCATAACACAAACCTCCGTATATTATATGACGCACCCCGCTCATTATTTCCCGTCTCATTCAAAACCGCCCTTAAAACGTCTAAAAAAATTTCATCTCATTTTCTGATTTCTCCATTCTTTTTCGTCATCCAAAACCTTACCCTTTGCTCGTTTTCTCTCCCGTCATCCCGAGCCTTGCTTCCTTGCTTTACTCCCGAGGGATCTAGGGGCGTTAGCCCCGCACGCTCAATATTCGCTAACTTTCCGTCTTATTCGGCGTCGACACGACAATACTCTCTCCCGTCATTCCGAGCGTTGCTTCCTTGACGGACTTCCGAGGAATCCAGGCGCCCCGCGCCGCACTTAAAAAAACAATCTAACCTATAAAAACCTAAATAATAGACCTATAGGCGGCTTTTTGCACTGTAAGCTTTCCCCCTCGGAGCGATTCCCCCGCTAAACGGTGGAAATGTCGCGTATGCGACAAAAGGGGCTCGCCGCGCGTAAGCGGAGTGGCGCGTATGCGCCGAGAGAGGACTGCCCATACATGCCACGCGCCTTATCTTTTTCCCGTCATTCCGAGCGTTGCTTCTTTGACGGACTTTCGAGGAATCCAGGCGCCCCGCGCCGCACTCCTCACATTTTCAAACTTCCGCTTTCCTCTTCGCATAGTAATTATTAAAAAATGTTTATATTGATAATTTAATCTTTCTTCAAAGCCGCATAAACGTATAATCCGCTGATAATAACAGGAATTATATTACAAAGCCAATAAATCAGGCTAATCGTGTCTATCTTCCAGTTTTGTGAAATTAAAGCAAATAATGAAACAACCAATATCAGAAGAGGATAAAGTGCGTTATATATCGCGCCGATCCACAAGCATTTGTTTGAATAATAAGGTTTTGCACAGATACAGTATATTGAAATTATCAGCCCTATTGCAAAATAAACGCACAAAAAAACTTGTTGTTTAAAGTCAGCGCCGCCTTTCCCGGAAAGAGCCGAACGATAACAGGTATTTCCGAAAACGCAAAGAAAGATGATTACCGATAAAATACAATTTAAAACGGAAACAGAATGTTTCTTCATTCAGCATACCAAAACCTTAATATTTATATTTTTAGGGAAGCAAGACGTTTTAAATGTTTTGTTAAATTTTAAGATCGCCGTCCTTGATAAGCCCTTTCTTGCGCATAAACTCGGAAAGGAAGAAGCAGACGACGGCGGGCAGAACGAACATCAAAAGAATGATACCCGTCCACATAATCCACGGCTCGATAACCCCGGTCGACGCGTTGATCGTCCCGAAAATTCCGACGAGCCCGCTCGTTCCCATGCCCCCGCCGGACGCGTCACAGCGAAGTTTGAACAAGCAGGTCGCGAGAGGTCCCGCAATCGCACTTGCAACGACGGGCGGCACGAAAAGAATGGGTTTGCGCATAACGTTCGGAATCTGAAGCATGCTCGTCCCGAGTCCTTGCGAAATAAGTCCGCCCCAGCCGTTTTCTCTGTAACTCATAACGGCGAACCCGACCATATGGCAAGCGCATCCGACGACGGCGGCGCCCCCCGCAAGATAGACGGAATCGGGGACGTTGTTTCCGAACCCCGTCACGATGCTGATCCAGATCGCGGCGGACGAAGTGGGAAGCGTCAGCAGCATACCCATAACGACGGCAATGATGATTCCCATAAAGAACGGCGTCGCTTCGGTCGCGATTTTAATGCCGTTCCCGATCTGTTCGATAAGCCAGATGAAAGGAATTGAAACGTAAAGCCCGACCGCGGCGGACGCAATACACGTCAGCGGCACGAGCAGAATGTCAAGTTTGGTTTTGCCCGAAACGAGCCCTCCGATCTCGACCGCGAGGATCGAGCAAACGTAAGCGCTGATCGGATTTCCGGGCTGCCCTTTGCCGAGAAGAACAGCGATTTCCGCGAGCGTATCCCCCGCGAGAATGTTTTTAGCGTAAGCCCCGAGGAACCCCGCAACCGCCGCGGAAAACATAACGAGCTTGCTCGACTTCAGTCCGTGCGCGATTCCGACTCCGATTCCGCAGCCCGTCGCGATGCAGGCGAACCCGCTGAGCAGAACGAGGAAATTTCCGAAGCCGGTGTTCCCGAAAATCTGGGAGCCGATCGTCTTAATAATCGTTCCCGCGATCAGCGTCACGAAAAGACCTTGCGCCATTCCCGAAAACGCCTCGATAAACCACCTGTTGCAAAGTTTTTTCACGGTTTTCCAAAACGGGCTTTTTCCGCTTTCTTCATTTTTCTCGGAAGCCTTTTCCAAATCATCCTTTTTCGAAGTCGCTTCCGGCTTCTTTACCGAAGTCGTTTCCGAAGCTTTTTTCGACCCGTTTTTTTCCAAAACGCCCGTTTCGGGCGCGACTTTTTCGACTTCCGAAACCGCTTCGACGTTCGTTTCCGTATTAACTTCCTTCCTTTCCATAGTAAGTATCTCCCGTCAATAATATATCTCGATTCGCCGCATTTCTGCGACGAACTTATTTAAAACGTTTTCAAAAAGATTCAAAACGTGTCCAAAACAAACTCTAAATCTCGATTTTGACAAGCTTATTTCCCACGAGGTCGCAGGAAGTAAGATAATACGCGACGCCGTTTTTAAAAAGAAGCTTATCGGCGCGCGCGTCCTTGCCGTGCAAGTGCCCGTAAACGACGGCGTCCGCGCGATTTTCTTCCGCCAAAGCGGTGATTTCGTTCGGTTCGCGCCTTACGTTGAACGGCGGGAAATGCGTCATGCAAATGAGTTTATCGTCCTCTTCGCGAAGTGCGTTCGCTCTGAAAAACGCAAGCCGAAGCCGTTCGAGTTCTCTTAAATACAGTTTTTTATCCGAATCTCCGAAATCGGGTGAACCGGGGACAAGCCAGGATCTCGAGCCGCAAAACACGTAATTTTCGATCCTGACGGCGTCGTTTTGCAGAAAAAAGCAGTTTTCGGGCACGCGTTCGCGGATTCGCGTAATGCTTTTCCACCAATAATCGTGATTACCGCGGATAAAAATCTTTTTCCCCGGCAAATCCTCAAAATACTGCAAGTCCGGAAGCGCATCGTCGAGCGTCATCGCCCAACTGATATCGCCCGCGATCAACACGACGTCGTCGATTTTGACCTTATCGAGCCAATCCGCCCTGATTTTTTCGAGATAATCGTCCCAGCACGCACCGAAAACGTTCATCGGTTTCGGATTCGCGATCGACATATGCAGATCGCTGATAGCATAAATTTCCATAAAATTCCCATGGCCGTTTCAGCCGAAGTAACTTCCCTAAATTGTCTTAATTCCCAAATTTCCGCTTCCGGCCACTCTTTTTTTCCGCCTGATAAATCAGCGCCCCTGGCGTTTTCTTGATTCTTTTGAACTCGGGACCGAAATAGAACAGATAGAATTTAGATTTTTCGTCGCACAACCTGAATAACATATCGCGCGTGTCGGAATGCGCGTTTTCAAAATTAAGGTCCTTATTTTTGCGCGCATCGACCTCAAGCGCAACGTATTTACCGTTAACTCCGTTCTCGGCTGTATATTCCGCCAGATAAACGGCACGGAGCGCGTCGCCCCAGTAAGATTTCACGGCGCCGACGATCTCGTTTTTCAAAAGTTCGTTGCCGTCGGACGCGGAAAGTTTTTTCCCGACGATTTCGGTAAGTTTGTCGTTATCGATATTTTTCTGCGTATCGTCGACGATATTTTTTCTGTACGTATCGATGAGTTCCTGCTTTCCGGTTTTCAGTGCATAAACGGCGATATGCTCCATCGATTCCTCGAAAAACGCGGAATTTTTGGCGGCAGCTTTAAACGCGTCGATACATCCGTCGTCATACTCGCGCGACAAAATCAGCCCTTTTAAAAAGTAAGCAAGACTGATATTCGAATTTTCGAGCACGCGACCGAGAATTTCGAGCGCCTTTTGGTCGTCGACGCCTATGTACGCCTGCGCGATTTCGAGAATTTCGTTATCGCTCACGAAATACAGCTTAAGATCGTCCCCGGTTGCCGCTTCGTACTTTTTAAAAAGCTCGATTTTTGCGGTGTAACCGTATTGCTTGTCGAGCGCAAAAACGTCCGGCGGGTAAGTATCGTGAATTTCCTTATCAGCAAACGAAAGCAATTTGTCCTGCTCCGCGATATATTTTTCGTCCGTTTCGACCGTTTCCGCGTCAAACGTTTCGACCGCACACGCTTTTTTTCTCATCGCGAACGTCGGATGCGAGTCCACCCGTTGCGGCAACTCGTTTTCGAGCGTAAAAAACCACCTGTCGCGGTAAACTTCAAACTGGGTTTTAAAATTCGCAAGATCTCTGTGCGTAAAATCGGAAACCGGCTCGTCGCCCGCAAAAACGTCGAAAGAAGTCGCTTTCCACTCGTAACCGCGATAAAGCGAATACAGCGCGGCTTTCGCGGTAGCGTTCACGTAGTTTTGCGCCTCGCCTTTTTCGATCACGAACGCGTCGGCGTCGCTTTCCCGTTTCCTCGAAGAAACGACGTTATAAAGTTCAGTCGCAAAAACCGTCTGCGAAATTTGAATCCCGAGAAAAGCAACGATCCCGAACTGCGACAGCGAACCGCTGATTTTCGCATTGAACCGCTCGTATCTATGACTGCGCGCCGTGTCCGAATTGATAAAGTGCGCAAATTCGTGCAGCATTACCGATTTCAACTCGCCGCGCGTGAGAAGCGCAACCTCGACGGGATTAAGAAAAATCACGAGTTCGTTCTTAGTTTCCGCAACGCCTATGCCCGACATAGACAAAACCAATCTGATCGGCATATCGATATTCGCGAGTTTCGCGCTTTCCTTAACGGCGCTCGCGATCAGCGGAAAATCTTTTTCGTCGACGTCGGGCGCGCTCGATTCGCCGTCATCCCGACTATTCACCGTCAAAAAAGCCACGATACCTTGCTGAATAAGGCAAATCAGCGGCAAAACGGAAAGCGAAACTCCACCGTCGTCATCGGTAAACTTCGGTTCCGCGGCTCCCAGCAAGAACGAAACGACGATAAACAAGACGAAATATACGACCGCCGTAACGAAAGTCGTGCGCAAATGCTTATCCACGTTTTTCTCGGCTTCCGCGTAATTGCTTTCGATATCGGCTTTTTTCTCGTTCAGAAAGTCGTTGGCTTCCCTCACGTTCATCTTATAAAGGTTATGCCCGAATCGCCGATAAAGCCAAAAGTTTACGATTGCGGAGATAAAAAGTCCGACCACGCCGACGACCGCCAAGACAACGAGTGTCGTATTCGTCTGCACGAAAAAGTACCCGACGAGCCAACTTCCGACGCATAAAACGGCGGCAATCAGAAACGAAAACAACTCGTTAAAAAGGAGTTTCTTATCAAATTTGTTTTTTTCGTTATTCATATTTTAAGCTTTCCCCTTCGGAGTGATTCCCCCGCCAAACGTGGGAAATGTCGCAACGCGACAAAAGGGGCGCGTCGCGCGTAAGCGGAGTGGTGCGTATGCGCCGAGAGAGGATCAACAACAAATTAAACACTCGCCGTCACAATCTCTCCCGTCATCCCGAGCCTTGCCCGCCTGACGACATTTCGAGGGATCCAGGCGCCCCGCGCCGCTGAAAATTTTTTTAGCTGCCAAGCGGACCATCCGACAAAAAACGTGCCGGTCATCTCCCCATGCAGCCTTGCGGTCAGTTCTTACTCCCCTCGATAAGTTCGAGAATCTCAACGATTCTGTCGAGGTCGTCGCGTGTGTAATAATCGATATAAATACGACCTTTCTTGTCGTTCCCGATCGCGCTTACTTTAGTCCCGAAATCGCGTTGCATACGCGAAACCATGTCCTTAAGTTCGACGCTCATCTGCGCCTGCATTTTTTCGCGCTTGGCTTTTTTGCTGTCTTCGGGCGGATTGTAATAATCGCGCACCGCCTGTTCGATATCTCTTACCGAGAGCTTGTCCTTGACCGCTTTTTCCGCGATCGCCGCCTGAACTTCCCCGGGGAGCGTAACGAGCGCGCGCGCATGCCCCGCCGACAACTTGTTGGTTTCAACGAGCCGGATAACGGGCGCGGAAAGCGTCAGAAGTCGCATCGTATTTGCGATTGCGGAGCGGCTTTTACCGATACGCCCGGACAGTTCTTCCTGCGTCATATCGTAATCGTGCATCAACTGTTGCATAGCCGTCGCCGCTTCGATAGGATTGAGATCTTCTCTCTGCAAGTTTTCGATAAGAGAGATTTCCTTGACCTGTCTTTCGTCATAGTCGCGGATAATCGCGGGAATGGTCTTTTTCCCCGCGAGTTTGCTGGCGCGGAAGCGGCGTTCGCCGGCGATAATCATATATCTGTCGCCGTCGCGATTCAATACGATAGGCGTGATCACGCCGTGCACGGAAATCGAATCTGCCAGTTCTCTCAAAGCAACGTCGTCGAAAGCTTTTCTCGGCTGATTGGGATTGGGATAAATCTTATCGAGCTCGATCTCGTAAACGGCGTTGGCTTGTTCTTCCGTCATTTTCTCTTTGTCGTAAGTATAGCGGCTGTATTCTTCGCTCGTATCGCCGAAAAGTGCGGATAACCCTTTGCCTAATCCTTTGTTGACCTTCATCAGAAGCCTCCTCCCGTGTTATTTTTTATTTTCTCTTGAGATGAATTCGTCGGCAAGAGCGATATACGCTTTCGCTCCCGAGGATCGGGGATCGTGAAGCATAACGGGTTTCCCGTGGCTCGGTGCTTCGGAAATTCGGATATTTCTCGGGATCACGGTGTCAAACATCCGTTTCCCGAAAAACTTGTGTATTTCTGCGTTAATCTGTTTGGAAATCAGCGCCCGCCCGTCGTACATCGTAACGACGACGCCCTCGATCTTAAGCTCGGGATTGAGGTGCTTATTGACGAGCTTGACTGTGTTGAGGAGCTGGCTCAGTCCCTCCATCGCGTAATATTCGCTCTGAATGGGGATGATAATGCTGTTGCTTGCCGACAGCGCGTTGATCGTAAGAAGTCCGAGCGACGGCGGGCAATCGATCATCACGTAATCGTAATCGTCCGCAATATCGCGAAACGCCGCGGCGAGCCGTTTTTCTCTCTGCGGCAGATAGACGAGTTCGACCTCGGCTCCCGCAAGATCGATATTTGACGGCAGAATATCGAGATTTTCAATGCTCGTTTTCAAAACGGCGTCTTTCACGGGCATTTCTTCGACGAGCACGTCGTAAATCGAACGTTCGAGTTCGCCTTTCGAAAAACCGAGCCCGGTCGTCGCGTTCCCCTGCGGATCGATATCCGCGAGGAGAACTTTTTTCCCTTTCATCGCAACGGCTGCCGCCATATTGACGCAAGTGGAAGTCTTGCCGACTCCGCCCTTCTGATTGGAAAAAGAAATTATTTTTGCCATCACACCCTTCTCCCGTTACTTGTTCTCGCTGTTTTCGCCGTTTTCGGAACTCGAACCGCCGAGATGGAAAGGATCTTTTTTCATTTCTTCCGCGTTCTTATCCATAAACGCGATGATCTCTTCGACCGTGCTTCCGTTCATGAGCATGTTCACTTCGTCCGAATAAATGGTTTCTCTCTCGACGAGCAGTCTTGCCATCGTGTCGAGTTTATCCTTGTTTTCCGCGAGCATCTGTTGCGCTTTTTCGTGCGCGTCCTTGACGAGAACTTCGACCTCTTCGTCGATAAGCTTCGCAAGTGCCTCGCTGTAACTCGTTTTCGTCTGATAATCGCGGCCGATAAAGATCTGATCGTCGCTGCCGTAGTTGACGGGGCCGACTTTATCGCTCATACCGAGTTCGGTCACCATCATTCTCGCGATCTTCGAAACTTGCTTGATATCTCCGCTCGCTCCCGACGTGAAGTCTTTGATTACGAGTTCTTCCGCTGCTCTTCCGCCCATCGTCATAACGAGCCTGTCAAGCAACTGTTTTCTGCTCATATACTGATTGTCGTTTTCGGGACGAGTAAGCGTATAGCCGCCCGCGTTTCCGCGCGGAATGATCGTAACTTCGTGTACTTCGTCGCAGTTCGGAAGAAGTTTCGCAAGTATCGCGTGCCCCGATTCGTGGTACGCGGTGATCCGCTTGTCGGTTTCGGTAACGAGACGACTGTTTTTCTTCGGTCCCATCATTACCTTTTCGATCGCCTCGTACAAATCCTCGTTGGTGATAGCCGTTCTGTTAGCTCTCGCCGCAAGGATAGCCGATTCGTTGAGGAGGTTCGCAAGATCAGCTCCCGAGAATCCCGCCGTCATACGTGCGAGAATCTTGAAATTGACGTTTGCCGCGAGAGGTTTATTGCGCGAATGGACTTTAAGGATAGCCTCTCTTCCTCTCACGTCGGGAAGATTGACGTAAATTTGTCTGTCGAATCTTCCGGGGCGCATAAGCGCGGGGTCAAGAATATCCGAACGGTTGGTCGCCGCCATAATGATAATACCCTCGTTGCTGTCGAAACCGTCCATCTGAACGAGCAACTGGTTAAGAGTTTGTTCTCTTTCATCGTTGCCGCCGCCAAGGCCCGCACCTCTCTGTCTGCCGACCGCGTCGATTTCGTCGATAAAGACGATACACGGCATGGCTTTTTTAGCCATAGCAAAAAGATCTCTGACGCGCGATGCACCGACACCGACGAACATTTCGACGAAGTCGGAACCGCTTATGGAGAAGAACGGCACGTTCGCTTCGCCTGCAACCGCTTTTGCAAACAGAGTTTTACCGGTTCCCGGAGGCCCTACGAGAAGAACGCCCTTTGGGATTTTTGCGCCCAAAGCCGAGAATTTCTTGGGGTTTTTCAAAAACTCAACGACTTCCTGAAGTTCTTGTTTTTCTTCTTCCGCACCCGCGACGTCGGAAAAACGAACCTTAATGTTCTGGGTAACGCGAGCTTTCGTCTTACCGAAATCCATCGCGCTCTTGTTCCCTCCTTGAGCCTGACGCATAAAGATATAAATGATCAATATACCTATGCCGATCGTAATAAGCGGCATAATAAGCGACGACCAGAGCGATCCCGCGTTTGGATCGGAATAATCGACGACTTTTCCGTTAAGGCTTTGGAAAGCCATAAGTATTTCTTCGTCGAAATCGCCGCGAGCATAGCTCGTCTTATACAGTCTGACGTTTTTCGAGTTGTACGCTGTAAGGTTATAGGTATTGACTTCGATTTTTGTAATAACGCTGTCGCCCGTACCGGTTGCGATGATAACGAATCTTTTTCCGTTGGCTTTCGAGTTGTCGAAAACTATATCGCGCGATACGCCGTTCACTTTGATTTTGTTATCGGAAATCGATCCGGCGTTGTTTTCGTCTATGATGATAACGCCCATTTCTTTATAGAATTCCGAAGTCGAAATATCTTTTGCGGTATCACCGAAAAAATACAATGCAACGAGCATTCCGACGACGAGGAAAGCTATCACATAAACCAGCATTTTTGTTGCCTTTTTCATATATCCTCCGTAAAGGTTTAATCTTATTGATTCTCTATTTTTATTTTAACTCTATTTCAATCCCGAGCAGTGTTTACCTTTTCTTGTCATCCCGAGCTTTACTCCCTTGTCCTTCTTCCGAGGGATCCGGGGGCGTCAGCCCCGCACTCTTCACATTTTCTATCTTTTTTACGTTCTTGCTTATTTTTACTCGTCATCCCGAGCCTTGCTTCCTTGCCCAACTTCCGAGGGATCCAGGGGCGTCAGCCCCGCATTTCTCACATTTTCAACTTTCCGCTTTCTCAATTCGGCACAATTCCGTATTTTCTGCTTTCCCCTTCGGAGCGATTCCCCCGTCAAACGGGGGAAATGTCGCAACGCGACAAAAGGGGCGCGCCTCGCGTAAGCGGAGTGTGGCAAATCGAGCGATTGCGCGAAGATTTGACGGATGCGGACAGCCAAATATCAACTAACTCGTCATCCCGAGCCCTGATTCCTTGCTCTACTTCCGAGGGATCCAGGGGCGTAGCCCCGCACTCCCATCATAATCTAACTTCACAAACCGCAAAGTCCCGCGCCGCACTTCTCTAATCCCGTCATTCCGAGTTTGCTTCCTTGACGGGCTTTCGAGGGCTCCGGGCGCTCCGCGCCGCATTCGTTGTTTTTTCTATCTTTTACTAGTACAACGTTCTCACCGCAAATATAGTCTACGACGAACGAAACCCAAAAAAACTTTAATCCTTATTAGTTTATATCAATATTATATATATTATTGCTAAATTTTAGTTAAGATTTTCAATCGCGCCGTTATAATAATAAGGAATGAGCCTCACAACGTTTTTCCATACGGCTATTTTACACTAACTTGCCCATTTTTGCACGCATATTCACCACGTTTTTTCCAACTCTCACCTTAATCTTCTATTCCATCCCCCGATCTTTTTTCTCTTGACCGATTTTCTCTATTAAGTTTTACTTAACAACCCTTCCCGTCATTCTGTTCCTTACGCGCTTGAACTATTTCCCCCGCATCCAGAGCCCTGCCACTTGTTTGTATTCTCTCCCGTCATCCCGAGCCTTATTTTTTCACTCAACTTCTTTTTCCGTCATTCCGAGTTTGCTTCCTTGACGGGCTTTCGAGGAATCCGGGCGAAGCCGCACTTCTCATATTTACTAACTTTCGCCTTCCCCAATTTGGAGCGATTCCCCCGTCAAACGGGGGAAATGTCGCAACGCGACAAAAGGGGCGCGCCGCGCGTAAGCGGAGTGGCACAAATCGAGCATTTTCTAAATTTAAGCTTTCCCCTTCGGGGTGATTCCCCCGTCAAACGGGGGAAATGTCGCAACGCGACAAAAGGGGCGCGCCGCGCGTAAGCGGAGTGGGGCAAATCGAGCATTTTCTAAAATTAAGCTTTCCCCTTCGGGGAGAG
>CAKQKN010000005.1 GCA_934249215.1 uncultured Clostridia bacterium | reverse complement strand
TTCCGCGGCGCAACTCGTAAAGGCAAACCCCGAAAATAAGCGCGTTCTTTGCGCTCTGATTGACAAATACGGTGAGTGAAATGAAAAACGACAACCTTTTCGATACAAAAGTGCAGGTTCTCAAATGCAACGTCTTAAGCGAGGTCGCAAAACTTGCATGGAACGACGAATTGCTTGAAAAAGTTCTCGAAATCCCCGAAACGATTATCCCGGGAACGGAACCGACGATGCGCTGTTGCGTCTATAAAGAAAGAGCGATTCTCTCTCAGAGAATCAAGCTCGCGATCGGCGGCAACAAGAAAAACAAACGCATCATTCAGGTAATCAAAATCGCGTGCGAGGACTGTCCGACGGGCGGCTTCGAAGTTACTTCTTCTTGCAGAAGTTGCCTGGCGCACCGATGCGCCGAAGCATGCAAAAGGGGTGCGATATCGTTCGGAAGCGACCAAAAAGCCGTAATCGACAAGACGAAATGCGTCGAATGCGGAGCGTGCGCCGCCGTTTGTCCATATCATGCGATAATCGACTTCAAGCGTCCGTGCGAATCGAGTTGCAGTGTCGGCGCGATCGGCAAAGGCACCGATAACGAAGCCGAAATCGACTACGACAAATGCATTTCGTGCGGTGCCTGCGTTTATGCTTGTCCGTTCGGTGCGATTACCGACAGATCTTACATTCTCGACGCGATCGACTTGCTTAAAGGTGCTAAAAAGGAAAAGGGCGAGGGCGGGAAAGTAATTGCAATCGTCGCGCCTGCGATAGCCGGGCAGTTCGGCTCCGTTAACGTGGAAAAAATCTTCGGCGGTATAATCAAGCTCGGCTTTACGGACGTCGTCGAAGTCGCCTACGGCGCCGATATTGTCGCGGAAAAGGAATGCGCGGAACTTGGTGAAAAAGGCTTCCTTTTTTCCTCCTGTTGCCCCGCGTTCGTGGCATACATAGAAAAGAATTACCCGGATCTGAAAAAACACATTTCCGAAAATCTTTCGCCCGCAGGGACGCTTGCCTCACTTATCAAGCGCGATAATCCCGACGCGAAAGTAATATTCATAGGACCTTGCACCGCAAAGAAAGCCGAATATAAAAGGGATGAATACTCGGGGCTTATCGATTGCGTTCTGACGTTCGAGGAACTTCAGGCGTTGTTTGAAAGCCGCGGGATAAATTTAAACGAAGTCGAGCCGTACCGACTTTCGGGCGCTTCTTATTTCGGAAGAAAATTCGCCGCGTCCGGAGGCGTCGCCGATGCGATAAAACACACCGTCGAAAACGATTCTTCTTTTGTCTTAAATCCTCTCGTCTGCAGCGGAATCGCGGAATGCAAATCTGCGCTTATCCGAAAAGACAAGGGCGTCCTCAAGGAAAATTTTGTCGAGGGAATGGCTTGTAAGGGCGGTTGTGTTTACGGCGCAGGGTGTTTGACTCATTCGCCGAAAAATCCCGTCGCGGTCGATCTTTACGCAAAGTCGGACAGTCGCGATAAATAAAACACAAAATATAATTACATTAAAAATCACGCATTTAATGCGTGATTTTTAATTATTTTATGTCTGACGAAAACATATCATGTTTTAAATGCGAATCGACCGACGTTGAATCGTAAAAGATAGTTTTAAAAATAGTAATCGGTCAGAAAATCAACTTTCCGTCCGTATCCCATTCAAACGAGCCGCCGAGATCTCGGTCCGAAACGATATAGTCCACGTCGGCGACGTCGCACAATTTATATGGCGCTTTTTTGCCAAACTTGGTATAATCGCAAAGGCATACCGACTTGTCGGAATGTCTGATCATTTCGCGAACGATCTCGTTGTTTTCCTGGCAACTGTCATAAATTACGCCGTCGTCGGATATGCCGTGTAC
>CAKQKN010000004.1 GCA_934249215.1 uncultured Clostridia bacterium | reverse complement strand
GTTTTAGGACTGCTGCTGAAAAGTACAGTTCGGGTGTTGCGTATCACAATCTCGGTATATGTTATGAGAACGGATTTGGTGTGAGAAAAGACTATAAGAAAGCAATTGAAATGTACGGCAAAGCAGTAGAGAACGGCGAAAAAGCAGGACTCGAAGCGATTAAGCGAGTCTACTTAAAAATGAATGTTAATCAGGCTTAGTTATTTTAAATTGTGGTGGTATGCAATATAACAAAGATGAGCATTTATTGCAAAATGGCAAGGAAATCACAACTTAAAAAGGTGGCTTTTTTGAACCTTCTATTTATTTAAGCAGTCTAGAATGTTTATGGTCATTGACTATTATCCACTCGTGAGACTGGATCGTGGACGGCGTAATGCCTAGGACCACGTTAAAAGGCTAGAGCACATTCGGTAACGGAAACAGTTACAGACCTCCTGTTTGTTGGGAGGTTTTTTCTTTTTTCAGCTGTACGCATTTTTAGCAAATTGTACGCACTTTTTAAGAGGTGTACGCAAATTGTATTAAAATAGGTTATTCCACACAGACGGAAATAATCCGAACCGATCTTTAGTAGTTACAAGAGATTGGTTCGGATTTATTCTTTTGGCTCAATGTTAAATGTTGGGGTGTGCGCGATAGAAAATAGTTTAATGGCGGCGGCAACTTTTTTAAGTTGCCGCAAGTCCGGTCTTGATTTTGTCGTAGCCTTCGACGGGAATTTTATTCGGCTGCCGTAAGCGTAAAAATTATCGCCTGGTCGTCGCCGTGGATATACGGCAAAATAATGCCGACGTTGTTAAGAATTTCTCCGCTTAAACAAAAGTTCAGGTCGCCCTCGGCTTTGTAAAGCGCGCCCGGCAGCAACCCTTTGAATTTCAGTCGCGTGTAGTTGTGCGCTATGTAAGTCGAAAGTTGTTTGTGGACGACGAGCGCGCGTTTTTTGTCCTTCGAAAGATATTCGATCGCGGTTTCGCCCGAATTTTCGGCAGAGATAAGGTCATACCTCGTTCCGTTCAGGACGAGCGGGCGCAAACGCTTGTATTCGCTTATATACCCTTTAAGTTCGTCCTTTTGATCCTGCGTAAGTTTTTTAACGTCGAATTCGACGCCCATAACCCCGTCCAGACAAACGGCAAAACGGAATTTCGCGGACGCCGAACGCCTCGAACCGCCGTGTTTTTCGGCGGCAAAATGAACGGTCGTCGAAGCCGCGGGATAAAAACGGGAAACGCCGTATTGAATTATTTCGCGCTCGTGCGGATCGGTGTTGTCCGAAGCCCACACGCCGAAATTGTTGCAGAGCATTCCCATGTCCATTCTGCCTCCGCCACCCGAACATCCCTCGAAAATCGCGTTCGGGAAAGCCCTTTTAAGCCGCGAATATAACTCATAAACGCCGAGCATATAACGGTACGGCACTTCGCCCTGACGTTCGGGCGGAAGATTCGCAGCGAACGCGTCGGCAATATAGCGGTTTGCGTCCCACTTGAAATAATCTATTTCCACCCCCGCGAAAGTCCGTCCGAACGTTTCTTCGAGATAGTCGACGACGGCGGGGTTTGCCATATTCAGAACCATCTGGTCGCGCGACAAAAGCGGCTTGCGCTCGGGCGCGCAAAGCGCCCAATCGGGGTGAGAAACAATCGGTTCGCAGTCCAGACTTCCCATTTCCGGCTCTATCCATATACCGAATTTAAGCCCCGCCGCATGCACTTTGTCGGCAACGGGTTTCAGTCCGTGCGGGAACTTGTTTTCGTCGATTTGCCAAGCCCCGAGCCCCGTTCGCCCGTCGTTGCGATCGGCAAACCAGCCGTCGTCGATAACGACCATATCGAGCCCCAGCGCCTTTGCCTCGCCTAAATATTCGCAAACAACCTTTTCGGATACGTCGAAATAGTTGGCTTCCCACGTGTTGAACAGCACGGGCGGATAGTCCTCGTCCTTTCTGCAAAGTATTTTCTCGTTTATGAACTCATGCGAAAACCGCGTCGCAAGTTCTTCCGTTTCGGCGTAAATAAGAACGCTCTCGGGCGAAATGAAGCTTTCGCCGCCGTTTAAAACAAACGCGAAATTCTCGTCGTTTATTCCCTCGGTCACGCGAGTTCTGCCGAAACAATCGAGTTCGATTTCCGCTTTAAAACCGCCGCTGTAAACGAGATTGAACGAGTAAACGCCCTCGGTTTCGCCCTTTTCGTTTTTCTCGGCAAGCATAAAAGCGGGATTAAGGGCATGTCCGCTGAACCCGTAATCGCTTGAGATCACAAACTTCCCTCTGTTTATCGGCGCGCGGGTAAGATGCGTTTCGTTGCAGTAAGTGCCGGCAAGATAGACTATTTCGTGCGCCTTGCCCGTAATATCCAAGCAAAAAGAGTTGAGTTTTTTTAATGTAACGGTTTTCTCGGAAACGTTTTCGATTTTGGCAAACCGAGTTATCGCCGAAAGGTTTTCGTAAACGGTGTAATAAAGTTTTAAAATGCACCCGCAAACCTCGTCTTTTAAACTTATTACGAGAGTTTGAGAGCGTTTTTTGTCGGCGAACGGCAAAAAAGTTTCGCTTTGTTCGGACAAAACTCCGTCGACTATTTCATATCCGACGAATGAAAACTCGTTGTCGTTCGCCCCCGAAGCGCGCGCGATTTTTACTGTCGGCGTTCTGTAATCTCCCCTGCCGTATGAACCGAACTCGCAAAACGCGACGTTTAACGAATTTTCTAGCCTTTCGTCTTTTTTATACGGGCAAAACGAACGCCATTCGCCGTCGTCCGAACACCCAAAGTCGCAGCCCGAAAGACGCTTGCCGAAATAAAGATGAACGGGCGTGCCGTCCTCCCTTATTTTAAAAGCGTATGTGGAAGTTTCGGTATCGATTTTAAATAAATTGTTTTTCAAAACGGTTATCATGATAATACCTCGATTTTTTCTTTAGGGATTTCTTTCTTTAGGGATTTCTTTTAAACTTTTCTTTAGTTATTTCTCTTTGTCTTTTCTGCCCGCTGATTTTATGATTGAATATACCGCTATGACTTTTAAAGGCGAAATTAACCAACCGTATTTGTTATCCGGTTCCCGAATATTAACGACGTTCTGCGCTTATTCCCAACCGTTTGCTTGTTTGAACTCTACAAATTCCGTTTGATAATCATACACGTCTGAAGGAACGAAAGTATTTAACTTTATGATTGAATCGTTTTCTTTTTCTACCAATCCGACAAAGCAAATACCGTCCGATTCGCTTTTCCATATATATCCGTAAATTATGAATTTCGAATCGTCCGAATTATTCGTCAAATAATCCATAAATACAATATATTTTTCGGCACAAAATTCATCAATTATCCGCTTTTCAATCTCTTTTTCAAAGGGAATTTTTGCTTTAGTTTTTGTTATTTCTCTTCGCAAACATTTTTCTAAGTCAAGTTCTTTATCCCAATCGTTGATCGATTTCAGATAATCGATTACTTCGGCATCGAACTCTTTATCGGGCTCCGGCGTAAAATTAACTTGCTCTGAAAGTTAAGTCGGAGGCGCGGGTTTTCCGCCGCTCCGCCGAATAGGGCTTTGTCAGCGAGCCGAACGTCGAACAAATCCGAAAGAATCCGAAAAAATCCCGCCGCGACGAAAAAGGCTTTGTTAGGGATTCCAATCATTATCACTAACTATTTTTGCGGGAATAAATCGGTTTTTGCTGTGTTAAACTCCCATCAACGTACATCAAGTACGATTTCGGTCGTTTGCCTTGCAAAAACCGAACCGCAAGACGGCGATTTCTTCACCGCAAAAATGCGAAGCACCGAAAAGAGCGCATTTTTAGATGGTTTTTCGCGAGCGTGAGGGATGCTGTACCGGACGTACT
>CAKQKN010000003.1 GCA_934249215.1 uncultured Clostridia bacterium | reverse complement strand
TGTGGTTTGCCACACCGACGGCACCACCTCCCCCGCAAAAGTCAACAGACTTTACCAGTTCGAGGGGCTTAAACGCGTTGAAGTTGAAAGCGGAATGATGGGCGACATAGTTGCCGTAAACGGAATTGAAAAAATCAACATAGGCGAAACCATTTGCTCCACCGATAAAGTGGAAGCGTTGCCGTTCGTTGCGATAGACGAACCCACCATTTCTATGTTGTTTATGGTAAACAACAGCCCGTTCGCGGGTAAAGAAGGAAAATTCGTCACTTCAAGACACCTCCGCGCAAGACTTTTCAAGGAAGTCGAAACCAACGTCAGCATGCGCGTTTCAGAAACGGAAAGCACCGACACGTTCGAGGTTTTCGGTCGCGGCGAGTTGCATCTGTCCATTCTCATCGAAGAAATGCGCCGCGAAGGGTATGAATTTCAGGTTTCGCGTCCCAAGGTTATTTTTAAAGAAATCGACGGCAAATGCTATGAACCTATCGAGCAGCTCGTCGTCGAAGTTCCGGACGATTACGTCGGCGTCGTTATGAACAAAATCGGTCAGAGAAAAGGCGAACTCGTGACGATGACGCCCAACGACAACGGCGAAACGCGGCTCGAGTTCCGCATTGCGTCGCGTTGCCTTATCGGCTATCGCAGCGAAATGCTCACCGATACCAAAGGATTCGGCGTTATGTATCATGTGTTTGACAAATACGAACCGTACAAAGGCGATATGCAATCACGCACCCGTGGAAGCCTCGTTTGCTTCGAAAGCGGCACTACCACGCAATACGGGCTTTTCAACGCGCAGGAAAGATGCACACTCTTCGTCGGACCCGGACTTGACGTATACGAGGGAATGATCGTCGGCGAAAACTCGAGAGAGGACGACCTCGCCGTCAACGTTTGCAAAAAGAAACAGCTCACGAACAACCGTGCAAGCGGAAGCGACGAAGCGCTCAAACTAATCACGCCCACACAACTCAGCCTCGAACAGTGCATGGAATTCATCGCCGACGACGAACTCGTCGAGCTTACCCCGAAGAGCATCAGACTTCGCAAGAGAATACTTTCGCACGAACAGAGAATGAAAGACTGGGCGAGAAAACACAAAACGAACTGATATCGGAATTTTTATCGATTCTTGACGATTTTTTCGGATAAAATCCCGTTTTTTCGGCGTTTTCGGGGCTTTTTTCTCAATTTCGTTGACAGGAAGCATGTTTTGTGTTATAATTTTTAAAAAACTACCGTTTTAGGCGCACCGATCGGCAATTTCCGAGCATATCTTGATATGGCGAGCGACGAAACGCTGTGCGTCGGGCGGTTTTTAAAGGAGCAAATCAAATGGATTTTAACGAATTGATGCAAAGCTACGTCAATCTGTCTTATGAAGAACTGGTAAGCAAAGCGCAGAACGATCTCGCGCTTCTCGCGCCCGTTTTCGACGAAGCGTCGGAGGACGGAAACGGTTCGTCTAACCTCTTCCCCATCATTCTCACCTGCCTCGCGGTCGACGGAAAATATACCGTTCTCGAATACAAGTTCCTCGAAGACGTTTTCGGTCGCGAACTTTCTTATGACGAAACCAAAAAGATGGTTAACGGTTTCTATGACGAAAGCGCGCAGGATGCG
>CAKQKN010000002.1 GCA_934249215.1 uncultured Clostridia bacterium | reverse complement strand
AACGCGGAGATAAAAGCGTTACCGTCGAAGATTATTACAACGAAAACGCACCGCTTACGATTAAACTCGACGAGCAACTCTCACCAAATCAGAACGCGCAGAAATTCTTTAAAAAATATACGAAACTGAAAAACACGCTGAAAGCGGTCGTGCCGCAAAAAGAACAGGCGGAAAGCGAGATAGAATACGCAGAATCGGTTCTTGCCGAAATCGAAGCCGCGGAAGATTTGCAGTCGCTCGGGTACGTGCGGGACGAACTTATCGAAAGCGGATATATCCCCCAACCGAAAAACGAAACGAAAAAGAAAAACGACGAAAAGACGAAAAGCGAATATCGCAATTTCGAGTACGGCGGTTTTCATATACGCGCGGGGAAAAACAACGTTCAGAACGACAGACTTACCTTTACCGCAAAGCCGTCCGATTGCTGGCTGCACGTCAAGGATTATCATTCCGCGCACGTCGTTATCGAAAGCAACGGCAAGCATATACCGACGGAAATCATCGGAATCGCAGCCGAGATATGCGCATATTTCAGCGAAGCGAAACAAGGAAGCAAAGTCGCGGTCGATTACACTTTGAAAAAATACGTAAAAAAACCGCCGAAAGCAAAATACGGGAACGTTATTTACACCGATTTCAAAACGGTATACGTTACGCCCGATTCTCATTCGAATATCGAAGTAAAAAAATGACCGCATAAGGATTGGAATCCCTACGAAAAAACGGCCGCCGATATAAGGCGGTCGTTTACGTTCCAACAGATTGATTTTCGACCACGCCGCACGGTCAACGGCGGATACAGTATTTTTCGATTGCGATCCCTACACCGCCGTCCTCGCAGGAAGGTACGACGAGATCCGCTTTCGATTTCAAAACCTCGTTGCCGTTAGCGGTGACGACGCCGAGCCCGGCTATTTCGATCATGCTTAAATCGTTCATTTCGTCGCCGAAACAAATCATCTTTTCCCGATCCGTTCCGAGCATTTCGCAGAGTTTCAAAGCGGCGCTCCCTTTCGACACGCCTTTCGCCATAACGTCGATATGTTCGGGATTGCTGCAGACGACCTCGTATGAATCGCCCGCTATATCGCGTATTTCTTTATACATTTTTTCACGACGATCGTCGTCGGTATAAAACAAAACCTTTCCGCTCGTATCCCCGGTCCTTTTGAAAATCTCGCTTACGGGGCAACCCGTTTCGCAGAGTTCGACATGGCAACGCCCCGCATACGCGCGATAGTCGTCGTTTACCTTTTCGACGGTGAGAACGTCGTTCGGATAAACCTGAATACGATTACCCGTTTTTTCGGCGTATTCGAGAAGCTTTATGCAGGTGGCGTTGTCAACATGTTTTTTATATACCTTTTCTCCCGTTTCGGAATCGGAAATTTCGGCGCCGTTAAAACTTATCACGTAGCCCGTAAAGCCGTATTCTTTGTAAAACTTAACGATGGAAGAAGTCATTCGCCCTGTGCACACGCAAAACCTTCCGCCCGCTTTTATAAACTCGTCGATGCTTTCGAGCGTGTTGCGATTTATGCCTGTCACTTGGGAAAAAAGCGTTCCGTCAAAATCGCTCACCGCGATTTCGTAATAGTTTTCTTTGATTGTTTTTTTCATAATTTCATTATAGTTGTTTCGTCGCGAATTGTAAAGTGATAGCCAAGTATTATTTTAAATTTTATCAGTTATAAAATTAACTTATATCTGTGGCATTTTTGTAGGTTTTATCGGCTTTCCGACAAAAATATCGTTACTATTTTCGTATGCGACGTTAAAACAGTTGTCTTTTCAAGAAAATCAATATATACTATTCGAAAAAGGAGATGATATAGAAATGGACGACAAATATCTCATCGTCAGTACATCCGTTTTGCCCGATTATTTCGTGAAAGTAATCGAAGCGAGGGAACTTATCGAAAGCGGGGAAAAAAGCATAAGTCAGGCGTGCATAGAGAAAGACATAAGTCGCTCTACGTTTTATAAAGATAAGGACAACGTTTTCCGCCCCTCTCATAAATACGGCAAGAAAAGCATTTTTGCTTTTAAGATGGCTGACGAAAAAGGCGTTTTAAGCAAAGTTCTGTCCGTTATCTTTGAATATAACGCGAACGTGATCGCGATAAATCAGGCTATGCCGATCAAAAACTATTCTTACGTTACGATTACGATCGACATGAGCGACACGAACGCCAATTTGCAGGAACTCACGAAATAGCTCAATCAGATTCAGTACGTGAAGAGCGCAAACATAATCGCATTCGAAGAATCGCATACATATCAAACATAACCGCCGATGCATATACTAATGTATCGGCGGCTTTTTTATGAGAAAATACGATATAAACCTTGTCGGAGCAACCGGGACGGTCGGACAAACTTTTCTGAACGTTCTTGCCGAAGAACGATTTCCCGTCGGCAAACTGAGATTATTCGCAAGCGCATCAAGCAACGGAAAGAGCATCGCTTTCAAAGATGAGATTCTTCGCACCGAAAAACTAACCGGATCGCTCCCCGAATCCGATTTCACCGTTTTTGCGACCGACGTCGACGTTTCCGAAAAATACGTCCCGGCAGCGCGAAAGACGAGCGCGTTTGTCATCGATAACTCCTCGGCGTTCAGAGCCGACGAAAACGTGCCGCTCGTTATTCCCGAAATCAACTTCGAGTCGATCGGCGGCGGCAATCTTATCGCAAACCCGAATTGTTCGACGGCGATCTGCGCACTACCCGTTTTTTTTCTCAAGAAAAGATACGGATTAAAGCGACTTCGTTTTTTTACGTATCAATCGGTTTCCGGAAGCGGAAAAAGCGGAATCGAGGCGCTTTACGGCAATAACGACGGAGTTTACGCATACGATATCCGAAAAACGTGCATTCCGTGCGTCGGAAAGCCCGCCGCAAACGGATATACTACGGAAGAAAACAAAATGCGCGACGAAATTACGAAAATTCTCGGAGAAAAAATCCCCGTCAGCGCAACTTGCGTGCGCGTTCCGGTCAGAAACTGCCATGCAGTCACGGTTTCCGCCGTTCTCGCGTCGCCGTTCGAGCTCGACGACGTCAGAAAAGGATTTGCCGAAAGCGAAGGCGTCGTGCTGAAAGACGATCTCGATAATCACGTCTACCCCGTGGCGACGGAAGGCGCGGCGTCGAACGACGTTTACGTCGGAAGAATAAGGCGGGACGCAGCCGAGGAAAACGCACTCGTTTTTTACGCGCTTTCCGACAATCTAAGGAGAGGCGCCGCGTATAACGTGGTGAGAATTATGCAACGACTGATCGAGGCGGACAGAGTCTGAATATGAACGTAATTAAATTCGGAGGAAGTTCGCTCGCTTCGGCTGAATCTTTCAAACGAGCCGCCGATATCGTGCGACGCGAAGAAAAAGCCGTCGTCGTTCTTTCGGCAATCGGAAAATGCAGTTCGTCGGACGAAAAAATAACCGATATATTGATCGATTATTGTCTGGCGGTAAAAAACGGCGATTTTTGCGGAGCATTGAAAAAGGCAAAAATCGTTTATGAAAAATTTATTTCCATAGCCGACGACCTCAACGCAACCTGTGATTTTTATAGGAAGTTTTTTCTGTTTTACGATAAACTGATTACGTTTTCACGCGCCGATTTCGAATATATCGTCAGCCGAGGAGAATACTATACCTGTCTGCTGTTCTGCGATTATTCGAAAATCGATTTCGTCGATCCGATGAATTTGATTTATTTCGATAAAAACGGGAAAGCCGACATTCCGCTCATTTCCGACAAAGTTAAAAAAATACCCGCCGATATATTCGTTACCTGCGGTTTTTACGGAACGGACAAAAACGGAGAAATCAAACTTTTTCCGCGCGGCGGCGGAGATTCGACGGCCGCCGTGCTGGCCGCCGCGACGAAAGCGGAAATCTTTTACGACTATACCGACGTTGAAGGCGTATATACCGCCCCGCCCGGAATATTCAAGGCAAAAGAAACGATCGGAACGATGAGTTATTCGCAATTATATAAAATGGCAACGCACGGCGCAAACGTGTTTTTTTACGAAGCGATTCCGTACGTTGCGGACAAAAATATTAAACTCGTGATACTCGATTCTTTTAACGCAAACGGAGAAAAGACTGTCGTTACGGACAGCGGCAAAAACGAGAGAATCAAAGCCTTTCTCATCGACAAAGATCTTTTAAAAATTGAAATCGCCATTTCGCATTATCGTGAAAAAATCAGCATTATATATTATATTTTAGAATATTTTATGTTAGACAAAATCGTAATTTGCGATTATTACGCGGAACGCAAAAAAGTCGTTTTAATCGTAAAATCTTACGCTTCACGCGTTTATGAAACGCTTGAAAAAGTCGGAGTCGGTTGTACCGTTTCAAGAACGAACGCCCTCACCGTGATGAGGTCGCGAAGATTTTCCCATTTCCGTAAAGAAAGGAAATATTATTCTTCATCGCTTGACGAAATCAAAAAAAAGGCTGAACGTTTCATCCCTCGAAAATAAGAAAAGAACCGTCGCACCCGATAACGAATGCGGCGGTTTCTTCTATCCGAGCGGCTCGCCCGAAAGACAAGCCGACAATTATTTTGATTTATTTTGCGATGAACTTACAAACGGAATCGGTCAACTCGGTGGGATTGTCGATAGGCATTCCCTCGATTATGCAAGCGAGCTTATAAAGAATTACCGTCAATTCTTTCGCTTCTTCTTTGTCCGTCTCGAAAAGTCCGTTAAGTTTTTTGAGAACCTCGCTCTGCGAATTAACCTCGAGAACTTTTTTGGCTTTTATCTGACCGTTGGCATTAGGCATGGAATTGAGAACTTTCTCCATTTCGAGAGAAACGTCCCCCTCTACCGTAAAGCATACGGGGTGATTCTTGATTCTCGTCGATATGCGAACCTTTTCGACTTTATCGCCGAGCGTTTCTTTCATGAAATCGGCAAGTTCTTTATATTCGTCTTCCGCGGAATCATCGTCTATGCCGAGATCTCCGCCAGATATGCTCCTGAACTGCTTGCTATCGTAATCGTTTATCGATTTGACTGTGAACTCGTCGACGTCGTCGGTCATACACAACACATCGAACCCTTTTTCGGTGATTTTGTCGAGTTGCGGCATCATCTTGATCGAATCGACCGATTTACCGGTTGCGTAATAAATGTATTTCTGGTCTTCGGGCATTGCCGAAACGTACTCTTTCAAAGTAACGTATTTGTCGTTTTTAACGGATTTGAAAAGCAACAGATCCTGAAGAAGCGCTTTGTTCATTCCGAAATTCTGGTAAATTCCGAATTTGAGTTGCAACCCGAAATTTTTGAAGAATTCCTCGTATTCGCTTCTCGATTCGGCAAGCATGTTTTCGAGTTCCTGCTTGATTTTCTTTTCCACGGAACCCGCTATCGCTTTAAGACTGCGCGACTGTTGGACGGTTTCTCTCGAAAGGTTCAACTGAACGTCGGTGTCGATAACGCCGCGGACAAATCCGAAATAGTCGGGAATCAGATCTTTGCAGTTATCGGTAATCAGAACTCCGTTCGTATACAGTTTCAGACCTTTTTCATAATCTCTCGTGTAGAAATTATACGGCGCTTTTGCGGGAATGAAAAGCAACGCTTTGAAATCGACGGCACCCTCCATCGAGAAATGCAACGTGCGCAAAGGTGCTTCCGTATCAAAGAACATTTCCTTATAAAAAGAATCGTATTCCTCTTTCGTTACGTCCTTTTTGCTCTTTTTCCAAAGAGGAACCATACTGTTGAGCGTTTCGACCGCTTCGGTTTTTTTCGGTTCTTCGCCCTCGGGTACGTCGTAATCGTATTTCGTGCAGTTCATTCTTATCGGATAAGAAATGTAGTTGCTGTATTTTTTGACGAGTTGACGGAGAGAATACTCCTCGAGATATTTGCAATAGTCCTCGTTTTCATCGTCCGGTTTGATATGAAGGATGACGTCCGTTCCGAAGGATTCCTTTTCCGTTTCGGTAATTTCGTAACCGTCGGCACCGTTGCTCGACCATTTATATGCCTTGTCCGCACCGTACGCTTTGGACACGACTTCGACTTTGTCGCTCACCATAAACGCCGAATAAAACCCGACGCCGAACTGCCCGATTATATTTATGTCGTCGGCCTTCAGTTCGTCTTTCTTCGATTCGTCGTGCTTAAAATCGAACGAACCGCTTCTCGCGATTACGCCGAGGTTGTTCTCAAGCTCGTCCTCCGTCAGACCGATACCGTTGTCGCTTATCGTTAAAAGCCTGTTCTCGCGATCGACCTTGATGTCGATATGAAAATCGGCACGGGTCAACCCCGTGTTGCCGAGTTGTAAACTCTTGAAATAGAGTTTATCGATAGCGTCGCTCGCGTTTGAAAGGAGTTCGCGCAAAAATATCTCTTTATTCGTATATATGGAGTTGATCATCAGATCCAGAACTTTTTTCGATTCAGCTTTAAATTTTTTCATTTATTTTCGCCTCGCTTTTTATTTTTTGCATTTGCACTCACAGTTATACACTGTTAGCACTCTTGCTTGTTGATTGCTAATATTTTATATCCGAATTTGTTTTTTGTCAAGAGGTTTGAGATAAAAAAAGTACTTTTTTTAAAATAAATGAAAAACGCGCCGAAAAAGATTGGCTTACGGCGCGCATAAGATTGCGTTACGGCGACATTTCGTCGGCAAGAGATCTCATACTATTTAAAAGTCGCTTACTATTTAAAAAAACGGGCGTTTGCGATTACCCTTTCGTCAGTCGGATATTTTTTTGCGGACAATTTATGGAATTCGGCGGCCTTTTCCATCTCGCCGTTTTCATAGTACAGCGAAACGAGATCGAGAATCGGATAGAGGTAATAATATGATCTATTCACGAAACCGACGGCGTTTTTCTCGTCGACGCAAAGAGCGAATTTATAGTATAGTTCGGCTTTTACGGTATCCTTTATCGATCTGTAATAATCGCCGAGCAGCGTCAGTGTTTCCGCATCGCCTCCGACTTCTTTCAGTACGGCAAAAAGGTAATCCGGCGAGCCTATCCCCTTTTGTCCGTCGCATTTATAGAGCGTTATCAGCGCGTCTTTTACGTCGGCGATATTCTTATTTTTTTGCACCAGAAATTGTTTGAGTTTAGCGGCGCATTCCTCGTATCGTCCGAGATAAAAATATTCTTTCGCGAAATAGTAGACGTTTCTTGCATCAAACGGTACTCCGTCTTTCTGCTTTTTCAAATATATGTTCAGGTTGCGCTCGGGGTCGGATACGCCTACTTTCCTGTGCCGGACAGAAATATCTTCGTACGTTATTCTGCCGAACGGACATATGCACTCGTGAACAAACCCTCTGAATCGCGCGTTTATGCAATTGCGGACTATACGCTCCCTGTAAAACTCAAATATACTCTCGCCCGCCGAGTTTTCAGCCGCAACGTATTTTAGCATGTACGTGTCGTATCCCCACAAAGTTTTTTTCAGTTCCGTAATTTTTGCGGCGTCTTTTTCTTCGATCACGTCGTCGGCATCGAGCCAGAAAAGATATTCGGACGAAGCCATTTTGAACGCATAGTTTCTCGCCGCTGAAAAATCGTCAATCCATTCAAAATCGTAAACCTTATCGGTAAATTTCCGACATAACGCCTTCGTTTTGTCCGAGCTGCCCGTATCGACGATGATTATTTCGTCAAAAATACCTATGACCGAATTAAGGCATCTTTCAATTACCTTTTCTTCGTTTCTGACTATCATACATAAAGATAAAGTAGACATTTTTTTATACTCCGAAAGACGCCGGTTCGCAATCCGTTATCAAAGATATTTTACGCAAAGCAACGTAAATAAGTGAACGCGTTTTTCTTCGATTTCATATACTGACATTGAACGGCTTTAAAATTTATCTTTAGTCAGGAGTATTATATGTTCGACGATTTTTATAAATTGATATTCGGCTGCGATTACGATAATCGCGGGCAATGCAACAGAACTTGCGGAAATCGTTACGGTAACGTCACTCGCGGGCCGACCGGTCCTCGCGGAGCGACAGGCCCTACGGGTCCTACCGGTCCGTCGTCAGGAACTACGGGACCGACAGGCGCAACCGGTGCAACGGGGCCGCAAGGCGCTCAAGGTCCCATCGGGCCGCAAGGTCCTATCGGATTGCAAGGCGCAATCGGTCCGACGGGCCCTACGGGAGCAACCGGCGAAACGGGAGCGGTTGGCGCAACCGGGCCGACAGGTCCTACGGGTGCAACGGGTGAAACCGGAGCAGTCGGCGCAATCGGGCCGACGGGTCCTACGGGAGCAACCGGCGAAACGGGAGCGGTTGGCGCAATCGGGCCGACAGGTCCTACGGGTCCAACTGGTCCGACAGGTCCTACAG
>CAKQKN010000001.1 GCA_934249215.1 uncultured Clostridia bacterium | reverse complement strand
TAATGCAAGCCATCAAAGAAAGAGCCGGTCTTGCTACGCCCGGTGCGGGTATTCTCTTTACCCTGCCCGTCGAATCGTTCCTCGGCGTCGATTTCTGATTTTCAGCCGAATTGCAATTATCTGATTTAATAACAAAAACGAGGTGCGCACGGTTTCCGTGAACGCCTCGTTTTTATGTTTATAGTAATTATAGTAATTGACTATTTGAATTATAGTAATTGACTATTTGCAGTTTTGCCGATAAATCAGATTTGCTTTTCGGGATGTTTTCCGACGATACCGAGGTAAATGAAATAACAGACGATCGGCAGACAACACATTAAGGCAAATACGACGAATACGACGTTCCAACTTGCATTGTCGGCTATTATCCCGAGAACGAAAGAACTTATCGCGTTTCCGAGGTAGCACAGTCCGTTCAGAAAGCCCGACAAGAAACCCGCGTTGCATCTGTCGGCAAGATAAAGCGGCGCTTTTGCCGTATATAAGTTGACCGCGGCGCCTGACGAGAGCCTTATTGCGATCAGAAAAGACAAAAGTACGACGTAATTCGTTTCGAGAATCGCGAGGACGCCGAGCGACAATATTATCGTTATGCCGAACAAGAGAACGGAGGCGTTATTGAAGGTCTTGCACCACCTGTATGCAAGTTCGGACAATATCGAGTTGAATATCGAAAAGAAAGGAATAAATGCGCTTAAGAATGCGGAAAGCCCGTTGCTTAACCCGAAAACGTCCTTGATTATGGTCGGCGTCCAGGTCGAAACGCCGCCGCTTACGGCGTGCGATATAAACGAGAAGAACGCAAGTTCAGCCAAGGCGAGGACGCCGAGTTTGCCCGCTTGAGAAGTCGAAACGCTTTGCCGTTCGGGCACGGGCGGTCGATCGGTTGATTGTCCCGAGGGCGAACCTGCATTCGCCGCATCTTTCTCTTCGTTTTTGTTAAGTTTAGCCGTTCCGAAAATCCAGACTACCCCGGCAAAAGTCATCGTCAAAGCCGCGATCAGAAAGGAGTTTTTGAAATTTCCGGGAAGAGAAAACAATGCGCCGAGCCCGTATGAACCGAACGTTCCGACCGTCGTCGCGCAAGCCATTACGATCGACGAAGCCGCAAGGTATTTTTTTTCCACGTTGTCGCTTATCGTAAGCATTAAAGACGGATAAAGAACCGATTGACAAGCGGCGTTGAGCGGCCACAACACGAACAAAAGCGAAAACGGAACGCCGAGAAAAACGGAAACGTTTATGACGCTCGACGCGATAACCGCAAACAGACATATCATTCTGCGGTTATAACGCTTGCAGAAAATTCCGTTTATTATCTGCCCTGCTCCGTAAAACAGAAAATACAGAGTGCCGACAAGTCCCGCGGTCGTTTTGTTGATGCCGAGCGTGTCGATAAACAAATTTATGTTTGACGTATAACTGTATCTTCCGAGCTGCGCGGTGAAATATATGAAAAAGCACAGAAAGATCAGAAGGCATTGATATTTGTCGGAGTGTTTGAAGTTTTTTTTGTCGATAGTTTTTTCCATTTGTTCGTTAACTCGGTATTTCGCTTGCATTTTTGACCGTTTGATTATACAATAGATGCACGAAACGAGCAAAATATTTTCAGTAAAACTTATTTTTTGCGCAAAATCGATAAAAAGAGCAAAAAATAACGCGCAAATGCGCATTCGAGGTTCAAAACGATGAAGATTAAGACCGAAACGCTTATATCGGCTGTCAGAAAAGTCGGATTTATTAAAGTAGACGATTTGGCAAGACAATTTTCCGTCAGTCCGTCGTCGATAAGACGAAAACTCGTCGAAATGGAAAAAGACGGACTCGTCATAAGAACTCACGGCGGAGTGAAAACCGCCAACGACGATATGCTGAACACCTCGTTTACGACAAGGATTCACACGAACGTGCTCGAAAAAAGACTCGTTGCGCTTAAGGCGCTTAAACTCGTCAGCGAAGGGAACGTTATATTTATCGACGCATCGTCGACGACTTATTTTATGACGGTATATTTATCTGAGTTTTCGAATATTACCGTGGTAACGAACGGCATCGACACTTTGGCGGCGTTAGCCGAAAAAGGCGTTAAGGTAATTTCGACGGGCGGCACTGT